>NZ_JACJPW010000053.1 GCF_014696265.1 Aerosakkonema funiforme FACHB-1375
GGAGGGGAAGTAAGACCAAAGATGGGGCGCAAGTCCGTTCTAAGGCATTCCCCTGCGATGTCAGAAGCCTACACTATACTCGCTTCGAGTTAGTGTAGGTAGTTCACGAATAAATTCTTCCTTTTCACTTTTCATGTGGCGAGTAGCTCAGAGGTAGAGCGCTAAAACATCCTTATTTCACAACTTGTCGAAACGGGAAAACCCCCAAGGGCCGAAGAATTGAGGATTACCGACTCATAAGCGGGAGGTCGCGGGTTCGAGTCCTGCCTCGCCACAGCAAACAATTTCAGATTTCAGATTTTAGATTTTAGATTGATTGTGAAATACAAAATCTATAATTTCATGTGGCGGATGGCGAAATTGGTAGACGCGCTAGAAAAATATCCTTGATGCAAAACTCGTCTTTATAGGCCGAAGTATTGAGGGTTATCGGAATCTTGTACCGCGAGGTTTGTGGGTTCGAGTCCCACTCCGCCACACCAAACAATTTTAGATTTTGGATTTTAGATTTTAGATTGGCTGTAAAATACAAAATCTAGAATCTCATGTGGCAGGTAGTTTAGCGGCCTAGAATACCAAAAACATCCTTGATTCACCCCTTGCCTGAAAAGGCCGACGAGTTGAGGGTTATCGCCTTTCACGCGGGAGACGCAGGTTCAAATCCTGTCCTGCCACCTAAAATTTCATCATGGCGGGTAGCTCAGTTTGGTAGAGCAGTGGACTGGTTTTACCAGTAGTCTTTAATTCACCAACTTGCCTGAAAAGGCCGAAGTAATTGAAGGTTATCGTGGTTCCATGTGTCGCAGGTTCAAATCCTGCCCTGCCACCTTTCTTTCATTTTGCCTGAAAAGGCCGGGAGATGAAAAAATGAATTATAAATTTTTCACTCAAAAAAAGACTGGAACGCCACAAACTCAACCTATTCCCGGACGCGAAGCAGAAATGATCCAGGGACGTAGCGGCGGGTTTATGTTCGATGTTGGCATTTGGAAAATGCTGCGTCGCTGTCTGTTAATCGGTACGGCGCAAAGCACATATTATGCCGGAAAGCAAGAGTTAACAGAAGATTTTGTAGAGGTGGTAAAGGAAGCGATCGCAGAAAATCCCACCCGCGTAGCAGAAGAAATTCTCTACGCCAGCGATGGACGTTCTATCAACAACAGTTCCCCCATTTTTGCCTTAGTATTGCTATCAATGGGAGAAGCACCGGAAGCCAAAAAAGCATTTCAAGAAATCTTTCCCCAAGTTGTTCGCACAGGCAGTCATTTCTACGAGTGGCTGAATTATACCAAATCTCTGCGCGGATTTGGCAAAGTTATTCGCGAAGTCGGGAAAAGTTGGCTATCCCGCGAAGATGTCAAAGGATTGGCTTACCAACTTTTGAAATATCAGCAACGGCAAGGCTTCTCCCATCGCGATGCTTTGCGGTTGTTCCACGTTAATCCACCCACAGAAAACCACCGAAAGCTATTTGAATGGGTAGTCAAAGGTTGGCAAGAGTTACCAACAGAAATACCTGACGATGCGTTAGCTCAAATTTGGTGGTACGAGTGGTTAAAGCGAAATCCAGATAAAACACACGAAGCCATTGCTAAAGGTCATTTAAGTCACGAAATGGCCGCACCTGTCGGCAAAATGGATAAACAAGCATGGCAATTGCTATTTAATGAAATGCCGATCGGAGCAATGTTGCGTAATCTGGGTTCGCTGACCGAATTGGGTGTTTTGCGAACTGACGAAAAAGCTAATTTGGACAGAGTTGAATCAGTTCTCAATAACAAAGAACACCTGCGTAAAGGTCGCATCCATCCGATCGATGTTTTGAAAGCCCTCAAAACTTATCAATCTGGTGGAAGATTGGGACGCAGCCAAAAAACTTGGAACCCAGTTCCTCGAATTGCGGACATTTTAGAAAAAGCAGTTGAACTATCTTTTGATGTCGTAGAATCTACAGGCAAAGTGTTCATGCACGCCGTCGATATTTCTGGTTCTATGTCATGCGGTGTCGTCGATTCCGTAGGACTTACCTATTGCGAAATTGCCACAACAATGGCATTAGTAACAGCCAAGTCTGAGAAAAACTACATGATTCGCGGTTTTTCTACCGAGTTCCGAGATTTGGGGATTACTGGCAAAGATAGTTTTAGTTCGGCGGTGGCTAAAGCTAGCAAGCAAAACTTTGGCGGAACAGATGCTTCTGTTGCTTACGAATGGATGATTAAAAACAAGTTCAAAGCAGATGTTATCTGTTTCTGGACTGACAGCGAAAGTTGGGCTGGTTACAAACATCCCTCTCAAGCATTAGCTGAATATCGCCAAAAGGTAAATCCAAATATTAAAGCAGTGTATGTCACGCTTGCGCCTTACCGAATTACTTTGGTAGATCCGAAAGATCCCCTTTCTTGGGATATGGGTGGTTTCGATCCGGGCGCACCTCGCGTCATCCAAATGCTAGCAACAGATGAGTTATAATTAGTTTGCGGTTCTAGAAAAGCACCAACTCTGCTTTTCTGACCGCAGCTAAATTTCTTTAATCTTGTGGCGGGTGGCGAAATCAACAATCCCTTTTTTCGTTCCTTGCCTTTACAGGCCGCAGAATTGAGGGTTATCGGTAGACGCAAAGGAGTCAAATTCCTTCGGGCGAAAGTCCTTGCAGGTTCAATTCCTGCTCCGCCACATTAAACTATTAGAAATCTGCAAAATATAACGGATTTATGGCGGGAAGTTCCCTTGTTTGAATCCTTGCCTGAAAAGGCCGAAAAATGGAGGGTTATCATTGGTAGTGTCCCCGCTTCCAAAGCGGGGACTTGCGGGTTCAAATCCCGCTCCCGCCGTTTTAATATATGTTAAAATCGGATGCGATCGACCTCCGGCAAGTTATATCATGTCCGGCTGTATCGGTAGCGGAAAAATTTGGGCTTACATCTGTGTTCATCTGTGTTTATCCGTTTTCATCTGTGGTGAAAATTTAATCAAAGATTCAGCGCAGACAATCCTCAACATCATTCTTACACTACCGATGCTACCGGACAGGATATTACGCGATCGCACATTCTCCCCAATACAATAATCCTTAACATAGCAGCAAGGATATAATGGAAACCAATCAATCCCTTAGCCGCCAAAAAGTTGAAATTACACCCGATATTTTTACAGTTTCAGAAATTCTATCTCCCCAAGAATGTGCTGAGTATATCGCATTGAGCGAAAGTATCGGTTACACAGCTGCACCCATCACTACCAGTCGGGGATTCGAGATGCGTCCGGATATCAGAAATAATGATCGCGTCATATTAGATGACCCAGAACGATCGACTTTTTTGTGGAATCGCATCGCTCCTCACGTTCCTGCTAACATAGAGGGAAGAGATGCGATCGGCATCAACGAACGGTTGCGCTTCTATAGATACGATCCCGGTCAACAGTTTGCTCCCCACTACGATGGTTCCTATCGACGACCCAACGGCGAAGAAAGCCAATTAACATTTATGATTTACCTGAACGAAGGCTTTTTGGGCGGCGAAACGCGCTTCGATCTTCGCTATCCTTACTTTGATATAACTGTAGTTCCCAAAACAGGGATGGCGCTGTGCTTCGTCCATCATCTCCGACACGAAGGCGCACCTGTGATAAATGGCCGAAAATACGTCCTGCGATCGGACGTAATGTATAGCAAAGTTGAGATTGTCTACCGGAAAGAGGGGGATTTGACCAGAGATTGCTAAAGTGGGGTTGTGTCGGGCATTTTGCCCAGTACGATCGCAGAAAAGGATTTCTATGGCTGACGAACTTTGGCCCTACATTACCCCCGGCATTCCTGACGAAATGTTCGATCGCTTGCCCGGTATTCCCCTCAGCAAGCGAGAAGTCCGCTTGCTATTGATCTCCTACCTGCGATTGTTGCCAAATACAGTTTTGTGGGATATTGGAGCAGGCACCGGTACTATTCCCGTTGAAGCTGGCTTACTCTGTCCCAAAGGCAAAATTGTCGCCGTGGAACGCGATGAGGAAGTTGCCAGTTTGATCCGTCGTAACTGCGATCGCTTTCAAGTCCCGAATGTGGAAATTATCGAAGGCTGTGCCCCAGACTGCCTTAAAGATTTATCTCCTCCACCCGATCGAGTCTGTATCGAAGGGGGACGCCCCATCAAAGAAATCCTTAAGGAAGTCTGGCATTATTTATTACCGTCTGGCAGAATAGTGGCCACCGCCAGCAATCTTGAGAGTCTTTACGCCATTTCAGAAAGCTTTGCCCAGTTGCAGGTTAGGAACGTCGAAGTCGTACAGTCTGCTGTCAACCGCCTGGAGACGCGGGGCACCCATCAAACCTTTGCAGCTGTCAGTCCCGTGTTTATCCTCAGCGGCGAAAAGCTAAACTGAAACAAATAAATGTGAGATTTTAGACTTTGCATTTAATCTAAAATCTAAAATCTAAAATCTAAAATCTAAAATCTAAAATCCAAAATCTTCTCATGCCTTGGTCTCGTATACTTAGCGGAATTGTTGCAATTATTCTCGCGCTGGGAATGATTCTTTTAGGGGGATGGTATTTTACCATATGTTTTGCTATTATTGTGTATCTGGGTCAGCTAGAATATTTTCAGCTGGCGCGAGCCAAGGGAATTGAGCCAGCTGGCAAAACTACTCTGGTTGTCAGTCAAGTATTGCTGGTAGTGTCTACTATTTCCTACGACCTAGCCGACGCCGTTTTTTCGGTAGCCGGCACATTTATTTGTTTTTATCTTCTCTTTCAGCCCAAATTAGCTTCGATCGCAGATATTTCCTCTTCAATTTTGGGGCTATTTTATGGCGGTTATCTGCCCAGCTACTGGGTAAGATTGCGAGCCCTCAACAGCACCCAAACTAGCAACTTACCTTTAGGTGGCTTCTGGCCTGAAAATTGGACAAATCTACAACCCCTGCCTCAAGGTCTGAAAATCATACTCCTAGCCTTCCTCTGCATCTGGGCTGCTGATATTGGCGCATACATCATCGGCAAATTCTTCGGCAAAACTCGCCTTTCCGACATCAGCCCCAAAAAGACAGTAGAAGGAGCCGCTTTTGGCGTTAGCGCCAGCGTAGCTGTAGCAGTAGCAGGCGCTTGGTATCTCGATTGGCCGGGTTGGCCCCTGACTGGCATCGCTTTGGGATTGCTCATCGGTATCGCCAGCCTCCTGGGAGATTTAACCGAATCGATGATGAAGCGAGATGCGGGTGTCAAAGACTCCGGACAACTAATTCCCGGTCATGGTGGCATTTTAGACCGCGCTGATAGCTACGTGTTTACGGCACCTTTGGTCTACTACTTTGTGACTTTGCTGCTGCCACTGCTAGAGAGGGGTTAGGGGTTAGGGGTTAGGGACTAGGGGGAGTGGGGGAGTGGGGGAGCGGAAGAATTAATATTTTCGCTTTTTCCTCTCCCTCTTCCCTTTTCCCTCTTCCCTCTCCCTCTTCCCCTAGCCCCTAGCCCCTAGTCCCTAGCCCCTTACTCAGTTCTGACTAAAATGCTACCGCGACAAATAAGTAGACCGCTGCTTAAGGTAAGCTCTCGAATATTTACTTCTGAGCCTAAGTCCAGCTGTAAACTATCTAAAGGTGGATATTTTAAACCTGGTAGTCCTTCTATCTGGGGGGAGACGAACAGCAGCTCGTGGCAGCTGGATAGCTCTACACCAGTGCGGATCGCGAGACTGGAGTTAAGATCTTGTCTGTTATGGTCTGTCAAAGTGCCACTCAGCTTGATTTGTCGAGAGTCGATCGCAATCTCCTGCCAGGTTATTTGTCGATTTTGGAGAACTTCAGTGGGATTGTGAAAACCACTCGCTTTTAACAGCGTTACCAAAAACTCAGTCAAAGCATTAGGCAGCAAAGTACCTTGGAGAGAAGCATTCAGGTCTGCTTCCTCCAACAGCAGCTCGCCAGCAACGGGGATAGGTTCTAGCAGACGCAGCGGTTTGCCTTTTAAAACTTGACCCAGATTTATCCGGATCTTTTCTGCAACCAGCTGAATGCTGCGGAGATGCAATCCCTGATAGACGGCGTGGTGAGCAGAGAGAGATACTTTGGGAATGTGACCGGTGAGGAGAAGGCGATCTCCCGCCTGAATATCTACCTGGAGGTCTTCGACCTGCTCGACCTGCGATCGCAGCCACAGTCGCACAGCCGGCGAAAGCACCTTGCTAATAATGCGACTTTGTTTGGACGATAGGTCACTTAGGCTTTCTACTTGCTGAGACTCGTTCGAGGGAACATAGGGCATAAAGAAAAATCAAGATTAAGGCTCTGTTCGGGTAATATTTCTACATAGTTTACCTGTAGGTTTACTAAGATAGAGCTTCCATATCAACACTCACAAGTGGGTACAAGCAGTCCATCTATGCAAGAAAGGCTGCAAAAGATACTATCCCAATGGGGCATTGCCTCGCGTCGTCAAGCAGAACAAATGATTCTGGCAGGGCGAGTGCGCGTCAATGGCACCCTAGCCGATCTGGGGCAAAAAGCCGATGCCGAGAGCGATCGCATCGAGGTCGATGGCAGACTGCTCAAAGTGGCCAATCGGCCCAACCTAATTTATCTGCTCCTGCACAAACCAGCTGGAGTCGTTTCCACCTGTAGCGATCCCCAAGGACGCACCACCGTTCTCGATCTGCTACCCCCCGAACTCCGGCTCAACTCAGGAATCCACCCCGTAGGACGCCTAGATGCCGACACCACCGGTGCATTAATATTGACAAACGATGGCGACCTTACGTTCCGCTTGCTACATCCCAGCCATAAAATAACAAAGAAATATCAAGTATGGGTGCATGGTCAGCCCCCCCAAAAGGTGCTGGAAAATTGGCGTCAGGGAGTCCTGCTAGCAGGCAAAAAAACCTTACCCGCTCAAGTCAAAATACTCAAAACCCGGGCAAACGGCGACAAAACTCTCTTGGAAATAGTTATCGAAGAGGGCAGAAACCGACAAATTCGACGAGTGGCAGAGACACTGGGATACCCAGTAATTCACATTCATCGCGTTGCTGTTGGCCCCATTCAATTACAAACACCCCAGGAGCCCCTATTGTCTGGTCAATACCGTCCGCTCAAAGATGATGAAATCGATTTTTTACAAAGTGCAGGATCTGATGTCAGAAGACAAACCTGCCAGATAACAGATAAACTTCCTAAACCCTCCAGGAAGGATTTAACAAAGAAGCCTGTAGGATAACAGATAATTTGCTAAAACTCACCCCTACTGCCAGCAGATGTCAAGGAATGCAACGTATGAAGAGGAATAAAAAGGAGAGTCTACTTCCTTATCTTGAGAAACAACGAGCCGAGAAACTAGCAGAGATGGGGAGTTACCTACGCTATTTGCGAGAGGAACAAAGTCTGTCTTTAGACGAAGTTGCAACTAAGACCAAAGTTCAGGCGCGTCTGTTAAGTGCGATCGAGGAAGGGAATCTAGACCCACTGCCCGAACCAGTATATATCCAGGGCTTCATCAAGCGCTACGCAGATGCGGTGGGCTTGGACGGAGCGGAGTTCGCCAGCGTCTTCCCCACCGGAGGAAGCTTTCAGCCGATTGGAGCCTCCTGGCAAAAGTTGCCGGCAGCTCAATTAAAACCAATTCACCTTTACTTGCTTTACATATTTTTGGTGATCTGTGCGGTGAGCGGTCTATCTCAGATCGTGAAAAATTCTGCTATACAAGCGAGCGCAGAGAAAATGGATAAACCAACAGCCTCTGCACCGCCAGCTAAGCCGGAGAAACCCAAATCAGAAAACTTGGCGCTTGTCAGCTCGACTTCCACCAAAAATATAATTCGCGCGGACAAACCTGTGCGCGTCAGCGTTACTCTCAAAGAACAGTCGTGGATTCGGGTTGTCTCCGACGGCAAAAAAGAATTTGAAGGCACTCTGCCGGAAGGTACTCAGCGCACTTGGGTAGCAAAGCAAGAACTGATTATCCGCGCCGGTAACGCCGGCGGAGTGCTGGTCACATTTAACGAACGGCAAACTGAACCCTTGGGAAGTTCCAGCACTCCCCAAACAAAGAGTTTCAAAGCCAGTCCTGGAGGTTAATCAAAGACGGGAGCGCGGCCATAAATTTCGGTTAGAGTCTTGAGGAATTCCCTGTCTTCCCACCGCAAAGCCTCGGATCGATAGCGCCACTCCCAGTTACCTTCACCAACTCCAGGCTTGTTCATCCGCGCCTCGCTGCCCAATCCTAAAATATCCTGAAGGGGAATAATTGCTTGATTTGCCACAGAGTTGAAAACTACGCGGATCAAATCCCAATGAATCCCCTTATCGCTGGTAGAGCCCAAATACTTGAGGATGTTATTCTTTTCTTCTTCGGACAAGTGATGGAACCAACCTAATGAGGTGTCGTTGTCGTGAGTACCCGTGTAAGCTACGCAGTTGCGATCGTAATTAAATGGTAAATAGGGATTGTCTGTGCCAGAACCAAAAGCAAACTGCAAAATCTTCATCCCCGGAAACTCAAATTTGTCTCGCAGCGCCTCTACCTCCGGTGTAATCACACCTAAATCTTCTGCAACGATCGGTAATCGGCCCAGTTTTTCCCTCACTAATTCAAACAAAGCTGCCCCAGGCGCTTCTACCCACTCACCGTTGATGGCAGTTTCTTCACCTTTCTCCACCGCCCAAAAAGACTCAAATCCACGGAAGTGGTCAATGCGGATTATATCTACATAATCTAGCATTGACTGAAAGCGCTGCACCCACCAATGAAAGTTATCTTTCTGTAATTTCTCCCAGTGATAAACTGGGTTGCCCCACAATTGACCGGTTTCGCTGAAGTAATCTGGCGGGACACCTGCCATCAATGCCGGTTCGCCCGTTTCTTCATCCAAGTAAAAATTCTCCGGATGCGCCCAAACATCGGCGCTGTTATGAGCTACATAAATAGGAATATCGCCAATAATTTCAATGCCCCGCATATTGGCATAACGCTTCAGTTCCGACCACTGGCGGAAAAATTCGTATTGAACGTATTTATGGAAAATAATCTCGGCATTTAGCTGCCGACCTAACCGATCCATAGTAGCTAAATCGCGCTTGGCCAGTTCCGGTTCCCACGTATGCCAGCTCGCACCTTCGTGAGTATCCAGAAAAGTCATGAATAAAGCATAATTATCCAGCCAATAAGCTTTGCTGTGGCAGAATGCCGCAAATTCTTTTTGGTGAAACTCCGACACCCTAGTTTTAAAGTTCTCGCAGGCTTTTCGGAGTAGAGGCATTTTGGTTTTGATTACCTGCTCGTAATCTACCTTATCAGCCGGAAACTCCGGTAAACCCCAAAAATCTTCTTCACTTAACATTCCTTCGTCTCGCAGCTTTTCCGGGCTGATCAGCAGGGGGTTGCCGGCCAACGCGGAAAAACACATATAAGGGGAATTACCGTAACCCGTTGGCCCTAAAGGCAATATCTGCCAATACCGTTGTTTGCTATCTGCCAAAAAATCCACAAAACGATAGGCTTCCATGCCCAAATCGCCAATACCGAAGCGACTGGGAAGAGAGGTAGGGTGTAACAAAATGCCACTGGATCTGGGAAACGGCATAAATAACCTGAAAAAGAAATGGCAAACGATCCGAGATTATCATGTAGGAGCTCTGAAACACGGTTTCACAGAGGCTTTTCCTCTGGAACTTTGGTAGGAGGTGGGATTTGTCAGCGATCGATCGCTATGCTGAAAGCGATCGACGGGCTACAATACCCTCACCAAACGTAAATTTGAGACTTTTTGGCGCGTGACTTACCGTAATCCTACTCCTACAGTCGATATCATCATTGAGTTAATCGATCGCCCGCATCGACCGATAGTGCTAATTGAACGCCAAAATCCACCCCTCGGTTGGGCTATTCCTGGTGGTTTTGTCGATTATGGCGAAACGGCTGAAACGGCGGCACGGCGCGAAGCAGAGGAAGAAACGGGTTTGCAGGTGGAGCTGATCGAGCAATTCCACGTTTATTCTGACCCGCATCGCGACCCGCGTCAGCATACGATGAGCGTTGTGTTTATCGCGACGGCTACGGGTACGCCGAATGCGGGCGATGATGCCAAGGGTATGGATATTTTTGAATCTTGGCGAATTCCTTCTAATTTATGTTTCGATCACGATAAGATTTTGCAGGATTATTGGCGTTATCGACATTATGGAATTCGTCCTCGTTTGTTTTAAACGCAAAGGTTCGCACTAGCCGCGTCAGCGGCTTCCCGCAGGGTAGGTTTTCCCAAAGTACGCAAAGTTTAAGTTTTTCTCTGCGTTACTTTGCGTTTCCCTTAGTGTCCTTTGGGTTATAAAAAAGGCTCTGGTGGCGGTAAACTAATAAAAGAGCTAAAACAAGGTTAATTATGGACGCTGAAGAACTTCTAGAAAAATACGCCGAAGACGAACGAAATTTTCAGAAGGTAAAGCTAAATGGGGTAGAACTCAAAGGAGCAGACCTGAGTGAAATAGATTTATCTTATGCTGATTTAACTGGAGCGGACTTGAGCGAGGCAAACCTGAGTAAGGCGAAACTTATAAGTACAAGCCTTAGTAGAGCATCCCTAACGGGCGCTAATTTAAGTGGGGTTGAGATTAATTCAACAAACCTAAGTTTAGCTGACCTCAGAGATGCTGATTTGAGTGGAGCAAACCTGAGTAGTTGCAATTTAAGTAACGCTAACCTAGATAGAGCAAATCTGACTGGGGCAAACTTATCTGGTGCAAACTTAACTCGAGCTGCTCTAAGTGAAGCGAAAATAACTGGTGCGAACCTATACGGTGCTAATCTAACTGGAGCAGACTTGACTGGAGCAGACTTAAGTCGATCTAATCTTAGCGCTGCGAACTTTCAAGATGTTAATTTACAAGGAGCAAAACTAAAAGCAGTCAATCTAAATAAATTCAATTTATCAGGTCTTAACCTAGATAATGTGGATATAAGTGGAGCAGATCTTGGAGATACTAATCTTAAAAAATCAAGTTTGCAAGGGGCTAATCTTGAAAGATCCAGTCTGCAAGGCGCAAATTTAATCAAAGCTAATTTGAGAAAAGCAAACCTTAAAAGAGCCGACTTGACTGATGCCAGAACTTACGGCGCAATCATCAAAGAGACAGACCTCTCTGGTGCGATAATGCCAGATGGAGAAATTTTCAACTCTGACACTTCTAAGAAAGATTGATATCTATAGCAACCGCTCTCGTCATTTATGATGTCCTTAATTGCTGAAGCCCTTGACTCGTCTCGCCCTTCTTCCCCTAGCCCCTAGCCCCTAGCCCCTAGCCCCTAGATATATGACTCGCAAAATTATTCGCACAGAACAAGCACCGACACCAGTTGGCCCTTACAATCAAGCTATTGTCGCTAGCGGTCAAATGATATTTGTCGCCGGACAAATTGCGATTGACCCCAAAGTCGGTAATGTTGTCCACACCGATGATGTTGCCAAACAGACGGAACAGGTGATGGCTAATCTTGAAGCAATTTTAACTGCTGCGGACGCTAATTGGTCAAATGTGGTAAAAACTACGGTTTATCTGGCAAATATGAATGATTTTGCTGCCATGAATGCGGTTTATGCTAAATATTTTGATGAAGCTACAGCACCTGCTCGCGCTACGGTTGAAGTATCCCGTTTGCCGAAAGATGTTTTAGTAGAAATTGATTGCATTGCGGTGATTTAAATTTATCTAATCGTAGGGTGGGGGACGGCATGGGTAATAACTTTAGGGCAAAAACTAATAATTAGTTGACCTTGCCGTAAACCACCATTGCGTTGATTATTTTTAACATCAATGAACATTTTCGCTCGTCAACCCGAAAGAGCTTGATATTGGGTTGAGGTGAAGCTAAGAAAGCTTCAAAAATGTTGGGTTTCGCTATTGCTCAAACCAACCTACAAGTAACTAAAATTATGCTATAGCGATAAAACGACTTCCTGGCAAATTGTTAAAGGTAAAAGTTGGGGAAAACATAGATAAACAGGAACATCGATACTTAAGACAATGTACCAATTCGAGCGGATCTTTTGATTCACATGGCAACTGTTCGGTCAATAGTTCGTACAGAATGATACCGACAGAATAGAAATGGCGACTGTTAAATTTGCTGTTTTTTCCATGTTTGCTGACCCTGACCCGCAGATACTGAATAGAAACGTCACCCGCAATCGTTATGAATCTACTTTATTCGCGATCGGGCAATCTCAGGCAAATCGATCGTTAAGTTCATTGCCTTCTCTTCGATCTATTAAGATTATCTGCAAGTTAAATGCGTTATTACCTCCCCATACTTTTGCCTTAAAAAAAGTTGATAAACCAAATTTTTCTCAAACCCAATCTCAAATAAATTCAGCTATGATGTTAGATAAAAATGTTACTTTATTTACATCGATAAATAGTTCAGCCCAAAGTCACAGTCTCGCCGTTATCTTGAAACAGTTCAAAGCCTTAAAACTACTTGGCTCGTTCCTTTTAACGATGAGCTATGAAAGAGGGAATTTATTCATTGACGCGCAGGTTAGCGCAGACTATCTTCTCAGATAGAATTGCAGTTGCCATCAGAGATGTATAAATTTCTAATTGAGAGTCCGGCAGCGCTTTAAACAACAGACGCTGACCTGGAAAAACCACACGTTCAAAGTAGCGATCGCAAATATCGGCAATGCGAGCGATTTGAATCTGGCTAGTGGCATTAACGTAGCAGCAAAGTATTTGCTTATCCTCAGTCAAAGGTAGAAGATCTATTGTTGCACCCATAAATATAAGTTTCCCAGTACGTAAGAATCTGAAACCTGAGTAAAAAATCCCTTGAAAAAGATAAAAAACAGTCTGACTTTGCCAATTCTATTTCGATTTAAATGGTGCGGAGCGTCATTTCATTAGGCAAAAATGTCCTATGCAGCTTCGCCTCGTATAAATCTGCACCAGTCAGGTTTACCCGATCCAAATTTGCGCCAGTCAAATCTGCAAATCTTAAATAGGCATCGCGCAAGTCTGCGCCAGTCAAATCTGCAAATCTCAAATTGGCATCGCGCAAGTCTGCCTCAGTCAAACCTGCATAACGTAGATCGGTTCCAGTTAAGTTACTTTTGATTAAACTGGCTCCAGTTAAGTTAGCTAACCGCAAATCTGTCCTGACTAGCAATGCTTGGCTCAAATCTACTTTGGCCAAGTTTGCCCTGATGGCGATCGCACCATTTAGGATGGCCCCATGCAGGTCTGTCCCAGTTAAGTCTGCTCTCCACAGGGTTGCCCCCGTTAGGTCTGCCTCACTCAGCTTAGCTCCCCGCAGGTTGCTATTACTCAAGTTAGCGCCAACTAGGTTTGCTCTCCAGAAATTTGCTTCGCTCAGCTTGCTGTTACTCAGGTTTGCTCCCTGTAGGTTGACAAAGCGAAAGTCTCTCTCTCCCGCTACATATCGCCGATAAAGTTCATCAGCATCCATCTTGCGTGCGTGGCCTTGTGGTTTCGGTATTGTTAATTTATGTAAATTATTGTAACCTTAATTTTAAGGTAAATTAACAAAACGCAGAGTTTGTCATATGAGTTCTGCTTTGCTAAGATATAAGACCCGCTTATTCATCCGAAATTCTCCACTTCCAAGGAGAAGTCAGGAATATCGTCACCAAAAGGTGAAATGATATTCATAATCCCGTCCAATTTTTCGGCAGAAACAAGAGATCTGAACTGGGAATTGCACTCCAGTTGTGCCTCTAAATAATTATGAGAAAAAGTTGCAAAAATTTACAAAAATAGTGTATTGTTTTGCGGTTAACAAAAAAATGTTTAAGAAATCTACAATGCAATCTCGTTTGGTGAACTTCCTAGAGGATGAGTTAGCGATTCCTCCAGATTGGATATCATTGGCTCAAGCGAAGGGCGAACAAGACCCAAGTTTGTTACCGATGGTGCTTTGGCAATATGGATTGGTGACATTGGAACAACTCGATCGCGTATTTGACTGGATGGAAAGAGAACCGCTGGCCACGCTCAACTGAACAACTTCTTAACTCGCTCCAAATCCTGGATCAGGGAGTAGAAGCAAGGGATAATAAACAATGTCAGCAATGTTGAGATCGACATCCCGGAAAACACCACAATACCCAACGGTTGCAAGAATTCCGATCCTTCCCCAATTCCCAGCGCTAGGGGAAATAAACCCAAAACTGTAGTAATGGCAGTCATCATAATCGGTCGCAGGCGTTGGGGTGCGGCTTTGAGCATAGCAGTTTTGCGATCGACCCCATCCCGTTCCCGGATTTGGTTGGCTAGTTCCACCATGATGATACCGATATTGACCACAATACCGACGAGCAGTACAGCACCGACTAGGACAGTAGCACCGATCGCCGTTTGAGTAATGTAAAGTCCGAAAATTCCTCCCGCCAATGCTAGGGGTATAGTCAGAATAATCACCAGAGGGTCGATGATGGAGTTATATTGCACCGCCATCACTACGAATACCAAAAAAGCCGATAATCCTCCCAATAATTTCAGCGCATCTTGCAGCTGTTGATTCGTCTGAGCAGCAGAACTGGGTAGTACGCTCACACCTTCTGGCAGATCCAACTCTCCTAACACCCGGTTAACCTGCGCTATTGCGTCCGAAAGGCTTGCTCCCTGTGTAAGAGAACCGGCAATCAGGAAAACCTGTCGTTGGTTAATGCGTTGAATTTCTCCCGGAGCTTGCCCTTCTGTAATTTTAGCGACATCGCCCAAACGGACTAGGCGATTGTCGTTTGCAAATAGAGGTATTTGCTCTAATTGAGAAGCCTGCTGTACGGATTCTCGATCGAGTTGCACGCGGACATCCACCAAACGATTGCCTCTTTGCAGCTGCGTTGGCACAGTACCTTGAATCGCGGTTTGAACGGTATCACCAATGTCATTTGTTGTCAAGTTCAATTCGGCAACCCGTACCCAATCAGGCCGAATCTGCACTTCCGGTTGTCTGGCATCGGCATCGGGTCGGAAACTTGCTGCGGTCACGTTCTCATCCAGCGCTGCTAAGACCTGCCTTCCCGCCTGTTGCAAGCTTTGCTCGTTGCTGCCTTGCAGGATAACATCAACTTCTGCCCCCCGCACAGGCGAGTTGGTGAGGATAATACCGCGCACTTGACCCGGATTGAGACGCAGACGAATCCCAGCTAAGTTCAGTTTTTCCAATTCCTGAGAAACTCGTTGCACAAAAGCTTGCACTGGAGTACCCTGCTTGAGGTTAATAGTGCTGGAAGCACGCAAGGAGTTGGCAGTCGTGTTGCTACCGAAAAGAAAACCGCCCGCAGTGGTGAAAATCGATTCTACTTCTGGCTGTTTGAGTATAACTTCATCAACGATCGCCATTACTTTACGGTTAGTTTCCACGCTGGTGCCGGGAGGAAACTGGGCAATCAAGTTTGCTTGTCCGGTGTTGATGCGGGGTAGAATTTCTTGGGGAATTTGACCGACCATCCACAAACTGCTACCGCCCAAGATTAAGAAAGCGATCGCAATTGCCAAAAACCGAAAACGCAATACCGCCGCTAAAGTTCGTCGATAGCTGCCAGTCGCCGCCTCAAACATCGCGTTAAATACCCGAATTGGCAAAAACGAGCCGATGCGACTCGACCATTCGATCGCCAGCAAGCGCGAAGTTAGCATTGGCACAATTGTCAGCGCCACCAACAAGGAAGCGCCAACTGCAAAACATATAGTCAGAATTAACTCATTAAATAGTAATGAAAAGAAACCGCCAATCAGCACAAACGGTGCTACAGACACCAAGTTAGCGCCAGTAGAAGCAATCATGGCCGATTCTACTTCGTGACCGCTCTGAATAGACCGATCGATCGTCCACTCCAAACGCGATTGAGGATAGTAACTTCCATCAGCAAAAGATTCTTCCTCAGTCTCCTGTTTATCTTTCCCTGGAATCGTGCCAGTTTTTTCGGCAATGTTTTCCAAAATGACTACACTGGTGTCGATCGCCTGACCGATTCCTAAAGTTAGACCTGCCAAACTGAAAACATTCAGGGAAAACCCGAAAAACTTCATCAAAATCACAGCAGTCAAAGTACAAAGGGGAATTGTCAGCGAAATGATGAAAGTTTGTCGCAGCGAGCCCAAAAACAATAGCACTGCCACTGCTGCTAGTAAAGCTCCTGAAACCCCTGAATTAATTACATCATTAAGAGAATTGCGAATAAACCGGGATTCATCTGAAGTAGCTGTCAAAACCATATCCGATGGAATTACACCCGATTGTTTCAATTGTTCTATGCGTTTTTTGACGCCTTCTACTACGGTGATGGTATTGGCATCCGGCTGCTTTTGAACGCTCAATTTAACCGCCGGTTGTCCGTTGAGGGAGACAAACACCCGTTGCTCTTCTGTGCCATCAATTACTTCCGCAAATTCTCGCAGGTAAACGCGATGATTCGGTAAACCTGGTGTTGGGGAAGAATTAACATCAAAAGAGAGATCGAGAATTTCGCCTACATCTTGAAAGCGTCCGACAGTGCGGGTCAACGGTTCTGAATCTTCCCCCCGCAATCGTCCCCCAGAAATGTCTTGATTGCGGTCTCTGAGAGCGTTTAATACATCGGTTAAACTAACACCTTGCGCCTGCAAGCGACGGAGGTCAATTTGCACTCGCACTTCTTCCCGCACGCCACCGGAAACATCGACTCCGGCGACACCGGGTACAACGCCGAGTTCGCGGGACAATTCCTCATCAGCAAACACACGCAAATCCACATCTGGCATAGAGGGAGATTGCAGGGCGATTTCGTAAACTGGCAATTGGGAAGGGTCTATTTTAAATAAACGCGGTTCCTCAATCACATCGGGAAGTTGACTTCGTGCGCGGTTAAAGGTAGCGGTAGCATCATTCAACGCTTGGTCGATATCTCCCCCAGGTTCAAAGAATAAATCTAAACTTACCTGTCCCTCGCGAGTTTGCGAATAAACTTGGACGACTCCTTCTGTCGCGCTGAGTGCTTCTTCTAAAGGTTTGGTAATTTCATCAACTGCCACATCTGGCGAAACTCCGGGGGCGTTGACGCGCACGCCAATGCGGGGATAGGTGATCGAAGGTAATAAATCTACTTGGATTTGAGTGAGAAAGAAGATACCCAGCACTATGACGGTGAGGGTGAGCATAAGGGTGCCGATGTGGCGGCGGATCGCGATCGCGCTGAGGCTAAATTGCTCTTTGTGGTTAATCATTAGTTATTAGCCTTGGTTGTTTGTCACTTGTCATGAGCTACTAAAGGGGCACTAACGATCGCTCTACTTTTCCGATAGAATGCTCAAAACTACTTTCTCGCCATCTTTTAAGGGTTTGCCACTACGGACAACAAACCTCTCTCCTGGCTTTAACCCCGATAAAATTTCCACTTTTCCATTCGCGCGATCGCCTAATAGCACCCTTCTGGCTTGAACTGTTCCTTCCCTACCTTCCGCGATCGCTACAAAAATAGTCCCGATCGACTCTGAATCGGGGACTCTTGCCTGGGAAACACTCCCCCGCTCTCCCACTCCCCCACTCCCCCGCTCTCCCACTCCCCCACTCCCCCGCTCCCCGCCTCCCCCACTCCTAGCCCCCCCTGCTACCGATAAGGCCGTTTGCGGTACGATCGTCTTTGGCCTATCCAGTTGGGCCAAAGTCACTCGTGCCAGCAATCCGCTGCCAATGCGATCGTTATCGTTGGGAATGATGATTTCGATCGGCACCTGACGAGAGGAAGCCTCCGCAGCTGGGGAAATACGGCTGACTGTTCCGGAGAAAGGCCGATCGGGAAAAGCATCTAACCGCACTTGCACAGACTGTCCCTCTCTGATATTGGATAGTTCCAACTCTGAAAGGTATACCACCACTTTCACGCTACTGAAATCACCCAGTCTGAGGATTTCACCCCCAGGCTGCACCAAATTTCCCGGCTCTGTCACCCGTTCCAACACTACGCCTTTAATCGGAGATGTCACTCTGGCATAGGATTTGCGCTCTCGCGCTTGCGCCACGATCGCTTGTTGTGCTTTGACTCTACCTACAGCTGCCGCTACCGCCTGTTCTTCGGTGCGAATTTGTTCTTCGGCGGCGCGGAAGGCTTGTTCGGCGGTGCGAGCTGCTGTTTGCGACAGTTCTGCATCTTGCTGGGAAATTGCACCTTCGCGATAGAGGTATTGGCGTCGCTGGGTGTCTGCCTTTGACTGTTGGAATTCCAGCCTTGCTTGTTCGGCTCTGGCTTTGGCGTTGCTCACCTGCGTTTGAGCGCGTGCCACTTCTGATTGGCGGGCGGCTAGTTCCGCTTCCGCTTGAGTAACGGCAGTCAATAACAAGGCTTCGTCGAGTCGCGCCAGGATTTGGCCTCGCGCTACCGGATCGCCGATGTTGACGGCTAGGTTGAGCAGCCGTCCTTCTACCTGGGAGCGCAGGGAGATTTCGCGGAGCGGTCTGGTGGTGCCTACGTATGTTGTCGGCTCTTGCAAAACTCCGGTGCGGGCGATCGCTACATCTACTGCCGTCGGACGCGATTCTGGCCTTGTCGCCCCAGATGGCTGAGATTGCGCCTCCGCTTCTACTTTGTCTGCATTGCCGCACGCGCTCAAAACTAGCAGGAGCCAGGGAACTAGGGCCAAAGCCAAAACTTTTTTCGGGCGAGTTTTTTTCCTTCCCACAGATGAATGTAAGACGGAGTTTCCAGAGTGCTTGGGTGTCATGCTTAGAAATGTAACAAAGCTTGACATTTTAATAGCATACGAGGGACACTAGCTTTTCGCTCTATTCCTAAAGTAATGTCCTTGCTTGTTGACTGATTTTGGCAAAAGTTATTGACTTTTCGTTGCAAAAGCATAAGACTCTAGTATGTGCTTATTGCCATTTTTTCTAAAATAGGGCTGACGCTAAGAAACCCGGTTTCTCTAAAGAATAGTGGGTTTAACAGGTAAAGATCTGCTAAGAAACCGGGTTTTTGCCCCCAGAGTGGGTAAATCCTGTCAAAAAAAAACTGGCAGTAGTTTTTCGGTTACCATATAAAGTTGATTATGCTTTTGAAGAAAAATTTTTTACTGGGTGCAGGTGCTGCCTTAGTAGCGCTTTTCGGTATTACTATTGACGCACTTGACAAAATGCCCCAAGCTAGGGCGGAGCGTACTGCTAGCGATCGAGTGCAACAATCTTTAGCGCAAGCAACTGCGAATCGTTTGACAATAGTTCTTCCCACTAGAGGAGACGCCGCCGACGCCCAAAGAAAAGCGAATGCAGTAGCTCAGTTTCTCTCGCGGGAAACGGGAATGTCGGTGGAGGCGATGGTAGCAGATGAAACAGCAGCTGTAGAAGCTCTGCGAGCCAACCGTGCGGATGTAGCGTTTTTGAGCAGCCGTCCGGCTTTGAAAGCTGAGGAGCTGGCAAACGCTCGTTTGTATTTAGCAGAAGTGCGACCCAATTATTCGGGTGGGTATACGTATCGCTCTGTGTTTGTTGTACCCAGCAACAGTCCGCTGAGAAGCGGTGCTACAGCGCAGACCCTGCAACAACTGCGGGGAAAGAAAATGGCGTTTACTTCTCCGACTTCTGGTAGCGGATTTATCTTCCCGGTGGGAGAATTGGTGAAGTTGGGATTGGTGGAAAATCGCGATCGTCTCAACGGTTTCTTCGGTCAAGTTTCCTACGGCAACAACTACAGCGGCGCTTTGCAAGCAGTGTTGCGAGGTCAAGCAGATGTTGCCGCTGTGTCGGAATACGCTCTGAAACCTCCGTATATCACCCAGGCAGAAGGCAGTCGATTGCGGGTTCTTTATGCAATTAATAATGTACCTGCTCACGGCGTTTCTATTGACGATGATGTTCCCGTTGCTACGCGAGAAAAAATTATCAATGCGTTAATGAAGTTGAACGAACCTGCCAACAATCAACTGCTGCGAGACTTGTATAATTCAACACAATTAGTGAAAATCAATCATACAACTCACTTACAGCCTATGCGCGACGCGCTGCAACGTGCTGGAATTCAACTTTAAACAGGGCTAATGGGGAATTTGCAGATTGCAAATTTCAAATTGCACATAGAAAAATTCAATTTGAAATCTGCAATCTTGAATTTGAAATTACGATCGACGATCGATGATTAATGACTGATGACGATTGAATGCGAAAATCTAGAAACCCGCTACAGCGCTTCTCTGAGGCGTCCGATACTCAACGGGATCGATTGCACAATTAACACTGGCGAGTTTGTCGCTTTGTTGGGACTCAATGGTGCGGGTAAGTCTACATTGTTAAGGGCAATGGTCGGTTTGGTGCCATTGCAACGCGGAATTATTCGCATTAATGGTGTGGTAACTTGTGGCAATTTTGTCGAGGGAGGGGATGACGGGCGAGACGCCCGTTCCACAAGAGGGGATTCCACAAGAGGTTACTCCACAACAAACACAAAAAATATGTCTCTTGTGGAGCAGGCGTCCCGCCTGCGATCGCGATCGCCCTTTGTCAAAACAGTCTCTACCAGACGCGACATCGGAATGTTATTTCAAGGCGGTGGGTTAATTCGTCAGCTATCTGCAATTGAAAATGTACTGTGCGGACGCTTGGGAGGTCTACCGACTTGGCAAACTTTGTGGGGATTTCCGAAAAGCGATCGCCGTTTGGCGCTGGATTTATTAGCACAGTTGGGGTTGAAAGAGCAAGCTTATCAAAAAACCGGACAACTCAGCGGCGGACAGCAACAAAGAGTAGCGATCGCCCGCGCACTGATCCAAAATCCTCAGATTCTCCTCGCAGATGAACCCATCACCGGTTTGGATGTCATGGCAGCCAAACAAGTGATGGAGATTTTATCAGATTTGCGCTCCCAAAAAGGCATGACAATTGTGACGGTTTTGCACGATTTGAGCTTAGCATCTGCCTACGCCGAACGTGCGATCGTCCTCGATGCCGGTCGGATCGTTTACGATGGCCCCTGCCAAAACTTACAATCCCAGTTTGCTGAGTTTGTGCGATCCAACTAGAAGCTAGGGGCTAGGGGTTAGGGGCTAGGGACTGGCTAAAAATATTCCCGATGACCAATGACTAATTACCAAACCGATGAAACATTTTGCAAGCTTTTGGAAACGGTATTTCTGGGTTAATCGTCTACTGATTCTGTGCGGTGTAATTTTAGTTTACGGTTGGGCATTGCAAGGGCTGAAAGTCGATCTTACACTCCTCAAAGATAGCTGGCCTTATGTTACCGATTTTATATCGAGATTGTGGCCGCCCAATTTAGAAATATTAGATATTGCGGTTGTGCGATTAATTGAAACAATCCAAATGTCCCTATGGGGAACAACAATCGGAGCAATTCTTTCCTTGCCGATCGCCATATTTTCCGCCCGCAATTTAGCTCCCCGTTGGCTGCAATTATTAGCTAACTTGTTGCAAAATGCAGTGCGATCTGTTCCTTCCATAGTTTTGGGTTTATTGTTTGTTGCCGCCACAGGATTGGGTGCGCCAGCCGGAACTTTGGCTTTAGGAATTTATACAATTGGATATTTGGGTAAATTTTATCAAGAAGCAATTGAATCTATAGACCCGCGTTCCATAGAATCTTTGCAAGTTTCTGGTGCATCTTGGTTACAAATTGCTCAATACGGCATCTTACCGCAAGTACTGCCATTAGGATTGGGCTACACCTTATATATGTTTGAGTACAACATTCGCGCTGCTTCTGTACTCGGTGTAGTTGGTGCGGGAGGGATTGGCTTTGAATTAGTCAATTATATCAGAGGTTTTGAATACACAAAAGCAACAACTATGATGTTGGTGTTGTTGGTTGTTGTCACCTTAATTGATACTTTGAGCAGCAAACTGCGTCAACACCTAGAAGCCATGTAGTTTTCAAACTGTAGAAATTAACTTTATTATTGCAGTGGTAAGGAGGTTTTTGCCTAGCCATTCTATTTTTGTGTGGCTTGGCCAATTCAGAATATATTAAGAATAGTAGATAAACATATAACTTATGCTGAGTCGTGTGCAAGCACTCAATTATAGATGTTTGCGGTATATCGATCGCCCTTTGCTACCCTTCCAAGTGCTGATTGGGCCTAACGCCTCTGGGAAAAGTTCTTTTCTAGATGTTGTGGCGTTACTGGGAGATTACGTGCGCGAGGGACTAGATAATGCTCTACTGCAAAACTTTCAAAATCCGATCGGACGTGCTACCAACGTTGACCAATTAATTTTCCATCAATCTGCACCGGGCTTTGAACTAGCTATAGAGTTACGAGTTCCTGAAAAACTAGCATCTCGCTATCAATACGCTCGTTATGAAGTAGGCTTTACCAAAGAGGAAAACGGCGAACTAGCGATCGCAGGCGAAACTCTGTGGTTGCACAACGATCCAGAGAAAAATCTAGAAAAACCTGAAGAACAACGCTTACAGTTTCCCACGGAACCTGTCGCACCAAAAACCCTATTTAAAGCACCAGGGAGAAACAGACCTCCCAGAGGCTGGCGTAAAGTTGTTAATAAAATACTCGAATCTGGGAACGACTACTTCCGTGGTGAATCTAGTGATTGGAACATGATGTTCAGATTGGGAAGTGGTAAGTCATCTTTGGGAGGGTTACCTCAAGATAAGCGATTTCCTATATCAATGTGGGTACGGGATATTTTGCTCCAAGGAGTACATATTTTGGCACTCAATAGTATTGCTATGCGCCGTCCTTGCAGTCCTTCTGAAGTGCGTACATTCAAAGTCGATGGCTCAAACTTACCTCTTGTAGTTCAAGATTTAGAGAAAAACAACCCGAAAGTATTTCGAGACTGGGTAGCGCATATTCGTACCGTATTAACAGATGTACAAACGATCCTTGTTCAAGAACGATCGGAAGACAAACATTTATATTTAGCCATACAGTATAAATCTGGTGGTGAACCAGTTCCATCTTGGTTACTTTCTGATGGTACTCTCCGGATGCTGGCTCTCACCTTGCTGGCTTATATACCATATCATGAAGGAATTTACTTAATTGAAGAACCAGAAAATGGCATTCATCCCAAAGCGATCGAAGCAGTTTTTTTGTCCCTTTCTTCTGTTTATGATAGTCAAATCTTACTAGCGACTCACTCGCCATTGTTTTTAGCTTTAGCCAAAACAGAGCAAATGTTGTGTTTTGCGAAAAACCCTTCCGGAGCTATAGATATAGTATCTGGAGATAAGCACCCAAGCTTGCAAAACTGGCACGGTCAAATTTCCCTTGCAACCCTTTATGCAGCTGGGGTGCTGGGATGAAAGACTTGATAGTATTAGTAGCGGACAGTCAGCAGGAAGCAGTTATTAACACATTACTAGAAGAACGGTACAGATCTTTGGGAATTCGACAGCTTCAGAAACAGCAAAACTTTGCAATTTATGCTCATCCTAATAGAGATCCAGGGGTTTATGGCGAAGCATCTCAGTTTCTCAGTCTGTATATTAACCAGTTTACTTATGCTTTAGTTTTATTAGATGCTGAATGGAAAGGTAGCCCTGGTGCTAGTCAAATTAAAGAGAAAGTCCAAACCTCTTTAAATCAAAATGGTTGGGAAAATCGCAGTGCAACTATTGTCATCGAGCCAGAACTAGAAATTTGGGTGTGGTCATCGTCAGATGAAGTTCCTAACGTTTTGGGAAAGTCTTGGGATGAGATTCGCAATATTGCTCAACAGAAAAAGTATTGGCAACAAGAAGCTGTAAAACCTCATCGCCCCAAAGAACTGATGGAAGAAGTGTTGCGCCAAGCACGCAAACATCCCTCTGCTGATTTATTTATAAACTTGGCTAAAAAGGTATCGCTCGTAAGATGTGAAGATGCTGCTTTTCAGGAATTAAAAGAGAGATTGCAAGAATGGTTTCCCCCGTAATAGATTTTAATATTGATACTACTTGCAAACAAATCCGCTTCGATTACTCCCGTTATTATTGCATGGAGGGCGGGGGAAGTAAACTAGGGTGCGTCAGAACGGAAAATTTTAGCTACTGACCTAAAATTATCGTATCTGATGTACCCTACAGCTACAGAAGTTATTTTTTTCTTTTAACTGTTCCATTGGTAGATTCAAGATTACCATCTACCTGCCCATCTCCAAAAACTCCTTTCGGTCGCAGCAATTCCGAACGGAAAGATTGACGAATTTGGATATGCAAATATCGCTGTTGTAAAGGTTGCCACTGCTGCCACGCTTTGTAACGGCTTTCTGCCAGTTTTTCAGATAAAGTGCGAGGCAAGTTGTCTGTTTTTGAACCCAAAGCTTCGGCAAGAAATTCAGCTAAAACTACGCTATCTTGAATTTCACCTAATATGCTTTGGATGGTTTTCATGTCTTCTAAATAAGCTTGATAAGTGGCTCCGTAGAAGTTAGTAAATAATTCCATTTGATAGCGCACTCGTTTGGTTTGTTTGCGGAGGCTGTGCAGAACTTCTCCATGTACCGCTAATTCTTGTTCTACGGCTTTATGACTCATGTCTTTAAGCAGATGAATTTCTGCTTTTTCAGCTTTGGTTCCCACCAACCAGCCTGGATGAAGCAACAGTTCGCTGATTTGCGGCAGCAATAAATCTGGTAGCACTTCCAGAATTGGTAAATTAGCCATGTCGCGATAAGTCGGTTGTTCTAGCCAATCTAGAAAAGCCCGCTTCATATTCAGATAACGCGACTTTTCTAGAGTGGATTTTACATCTTTGAAAGCTTGTTGACGCTGTTGAGCTAAATAATCTAAAGCTGTATCTACAACTTTCTGTTCTGACTTGGGCAACTCCGGTCGATAATGGGTTTGAAGGCTTTCCTGAAGTACGTCTAAATCTCGCAGTACTCCCAAAGTGCGAGCAATTTTGCCAATAATTTTCTCTTGAGCTTCTTTGGGCAAATTTAAAGCAGGTGCAAAACCGGTTACAGCTGTACGCAGGCGACGCATACCGACGCGCATTTGGTGCAAGGCTTCGGGATCTTTATCTTTGAGAATATCTGCTTCGTGCTTGAGGGTTTTGTGAAAGTGTTTCTCAACTGCTAAGTAAGCCCAGTCGCCTAAAGTTTTTGCTTTTGTTGGGGTATCTACGGTCATAGTTAGTCCTCCAATTATCTGCGTCGCTAGCAATAAAAAGCCTGGTGTTGAGGTTTTCAGGCTGGGAAAGTTTTTTGATTGTGTTAATTAAGCTATTGTTAACTGCTGACTAATGGCTCTAGCCAAGGTGGGTTGATCATATCGTGGGGGCTAGAAACCCACAAGTCATAGCGGGTAACCGTTTCTCCCGTTTCCAGGTTTTTAATAAATGGTGTGCCAGTCCAAATTTGGCAACTGCATAGCTTTTTGGGGAAAGCGAGTTGAAAACCTCCCTCTATGGGTAGAATTTCAAAAAATTCTATGTGCCAGTGGGCGGGTTCGATCGCAACGTACTTTTGAGATTTTTCTGGACTTTCGCCATTTCCGTTACGGGGTGCAATGGGAGTAGGATCGATCGCCGTCGGCAAAAAATCGATATCTAGCAAGTCAGGTTTCATTCCGCAGGCTTCTACAAACGCCAGTATTTGCTGCCAATTGTAAACTGGAGACGAATCGCAGTCTACAGGAGTATTATCTCCAAAGCAGTGTCCCCCCAAAAGCCAAACGAGTTTGGCTAAAATGGCTTCCAGCCTGGGCCGATCGCTTTGGAGAACTTCCACATCTTCAGGTAGGAGAATTCGACCGGGAACAGACCACCAGTACTCCCAAGATACCAGGGGATTGAGAGGGATGAGGCGTTTGATGATACCGGGAATGCGATCGCGCAGCTGTATTTCCCTAATTTCCTCAGTAGATGCTACTTCCGAATCGGGAAGGTGTCGCATCAGGTTGTCATCCAAAGGATGTGGCTGTGCAAGCAGCATCTCATTTGGTATAAAGCCGTCGAAGTCTAACATAAGGACATCTTTTATTGGTTAACGGGTAGCGGCTGAGCTCTACCTCCTACCTATTAACTATCATTTATTCCCGACTGGGGAGCTAATTTTTTACTAAATTTTTGGAGAGAGCTATCCCGACGCCCGACGCCATAGCCCCGACGCCCTAGCTATATCTAAGGGAGAGCCGGTAATCGAATGGTGAAAGTACTACCTTTGCCCAATTCGCTTTGTACGCTCAAGCTACCGCCATGCGTGCGAACGATCGCTAATGCGATCGCCAGTCCCAATCCCGCCCCACCTGTACCTCGCGAGCGATCGCTGTTGACTCGATAGAAGCGATCGAAAATTCTCTGCTGTTCGTTTTGTGCAATACCAATACCGGTATCTTGGATATGAATTAGAGCATAGCGATCGCTGCGCTCCAAGACAACAATTACCTGACCGCCAGCAGTTGTATATTTAATACCATTGACAATTAAATTAGAAACCAAGCGATAAAGTCGATCGGGATTGCCCAAAACATTCAGTGAATTAAATAACCGGATATCGGCAGTCAACTTTACCTCAGCAGAAAGCGCCAACGCTGCAAATTCTTCTATGAGATCTTCAACCAGATCGTTGAGGCAACAAACTTGACTTTGCATCGGCAGATTTTGTCGATCCAAACGAGCCAATAAAAGCAAATCTGTGACTAAATTAGTCAACCTAAAATTTTGACGCTCTATAGTTTGGAGAATATCTCGCGCCTCTGTTTCATCTAACTGAGGCATCAACAGCGCTGATTCTACAGTAGCGTGCGTGGCAGCTAAAGGAGTCCGCAATTCGTGGGCAGCATCGGCTGTAAACTGTTGAATTTGTCTGTAGGATTGGTAAATCGGCTGCATTGCTAAACCTGCTAACCACCAGCTAGAAACGGCGATCGAAACGATTGCCATTGCCAATCCCAACCACAAAATTAATTGCACCGTATTGAGGTAATCGTCTAAATCTTTGAGGTTTCGCCCCACTTGTATGTATCCCCAATCTGCCTGAGAATCGGTATGCAGCGCTACGGAAATTTGATGATAGCGATTGCCTTTACTATCTTGTAGAGTTTGCCAAAGTTCCTTGTTTAATTGCAGGGGCAATCCCTCTGGATAATCTCCAGCTATAGCGATCGGACGGCCAAAATTATCAAATAAACGAACATAATAACTGCCTTGATTAATAACGCCTAAAGTATGGCGTTGGGAACTCAACTGCTCTTTTTGGCAGTTGGTTCCAATTTGACATATATTTGGTAAAAATCGCTGTAAAATTGGCTCCAAGCGTCCGGGTTGTTTGAGTTTCAATTCCAGGCTGTCGTGTAGCGTTCCCGCCACAGACTCGATTTCCCGGTCTAAAGCTACCAAATGGGCATGAGCGATCGCATTGTAAACACCTATACCGCACAAGCTCAAAATGAAAGCCATAACTCCTGCATACCAGGAAGCTAACCGCCAACGAGTCTGGTTAAATAGTTTATTTTGATTCATCACTCAGGTTGAGACGATACCCCATTCCGTGTATGGTTTCGATGGGAATCGTGCAGTCACTAGAAGACAGTTTGCGTCGCAGCAAACGCATTTGTGCGGCTACTACATTACTAACTGGTTCTGCACTCATTTCCCAAAGCTGATTGCGAATTTGGTCGCTGGTAACAATTTGATTTGGATGTTTCATCAAATATTCTAACAACTGAAACTCTTTAGTGGTGAGGGAAATCGCCTGCCTATTGCCATCGGTTTGCTGAAAACAAACTGCGTAACTACCGTAATCTAGTGTGAGATTTCCCACAGTTAGTTGTTGGGGTTGAAATTGAGGCGATCGCCGCTGCAAAGCGCGTAACCTTGCTAACAGTTCCGCCATGCCAAACGGCTTCACTAAATAGTCATCCGCACCAGCATCTAACCCAGCTACCTTATCTTCCATACGGTCTTTTGCTGTCAGCATTAACACAGGCAAAGAATTGCCCTTAGACCGCAGTCGCTTGCACAAGTCTAAACCCGATATTCCTGGCAGCAACCAATCGAAAATAGCTAGGGTGTATTGAGTCCACTGATTTTGTAGATAATCCCAAGCTTCGTGACCATCTTGCGCCCAGTCAACTACATACTTTTGCTGGTGCAATGTGCGCTTAATAGCCGCCCCTAAATCTGGTTCGTCTTCAACTAGCAAGACTCTCATAAAATTAGCTTCTATTTGTTAAAGTTAAAACGACCGTTCACTGTTTCGCCATTAATATCGGCAATCATTTTTACTTGATACTGACCGGGTGCTGTTTCGGGAAGTAAAACAGCGTAGTGTTTGCCCTCAGCATCATAAGACAAGTTTAGAGTTTTCTGGGTTCCATCGGGTAACTGAACTAAAGCTGTTACTTTGGCATTAGGTACTGATTCGTGGTTGTCACCTTTTTGTAAATAGAAATCTAAATGAGTTCCGTTTGCTTCTTTCTCTGGAACAAACTCTAGGTGATAAGTTCCCGTCTCGACTACTTGACCTCCTTTTGATGATTGGGAATGGTCTGATTTTGCAGATGTTTCGTTTGTCGATGTGTTGGGAGTAGAAGACTGAGTTTGAGAGGGAGAAGCGGCGACAGAGTTAGCGGGGCTGCTAGTTGAATTACTTCCTTCGGTTGCATTACTACAAGCTGTCAGTAAAAGCAACCCTACGCTAGCGAAAACAATTAAGCTGGTGTTTAGCGATTTCATACTGTTTGCTCCTTGAGTGTAAAAGTTATAAATTGTACCGATTTGTGGCCAATCAAATTAAGATGAAATTCGGGCATGAGTAGCGCTCTCGTCTTCGTAAAGAGATCTAGTTCGTTTCGGCATGAAAAATTTTCCAAATTTAGCGTATAAAGCGGGCAAAACTACCAGCGTTAATGCCGTAGAAGTAAACAAACCACCCAATACTACTATAGATAGCGGTTGCAGAATTTCCTTGCCTGGGCCACTTTCAACTACCAAAGGTGCTAAACCTAAAGCTGAAGTAAAAGCTGTCATTAAAATAGAATTTAGCCGTGACATCGAACCTTTAATCAAAACTTCTTTTAAAGGCATTCCTTCGGCATATTTACTATTATAGTTATCTACCAGTAACAAGCCGTTACGAGTGGCGACTCCAAACAAAGTAACAAAGCCAACTAAAGAAGCGATCGACACAATTCCCCCACTCATAGCGACCGAAAATACTCCTCCCACTAATGCCAACGGCAAGTTGATCGTAATCATGATAGTAGAGGGAATAGATTTGACGGAAAGGTACATGATGATGGTGATTGCCACAAAGGCGATCGCACTGAAAATTAAGATATTTTGCGTGGCTCTTTCTTGCGCTTCAAATTGACCTGAATACTGGATATAATAACCGGAGGGTATTTGCACTTGTTGCTTAATTTTTTGTCTAATCTCGTTAACGATCGAGCGCAAATCTCTGCCCCTAGCATTGGCAGAAACAACTATCAAACGGGAAACATTCTCGCGGTTGATAGTATTTGGCCCAGTACCGCTATCGATCGTGGCTACTTGTGCCAAGGGAATTTTATTGCCGTCAGGAGTATCGACTAGCAAGTTGCTAATAGTATCCAAGTTTTGACGTGCCTCTGGCTTTAACCAAACAACTAAATCAAACGTTTGTTGTTTTTCCAGAACTTGCGATACCACTCGCCCATTTAGTGCAGTTTCAATTGTTTCAGAAAGTTGTCCAACTGTCAAACCATATCGAGAAGCAGCAGCGCGATTAAACTTGATCTGAATTTGTTCGATCGGTACTTGCGGTTCTAACTGCAAATCTACAATTCCCTTGACAGTTTTCATAATATCATTTACTTCTCCCCCAAGACTGCGAAGTTTATCTAATTCTAGGCCGAAAATTTTGATGGCGATCGCACTCCTCACCCCAGACAGCACTTCATCCATCCGGTGCGAAATAAAACCCCCAATATTTGGCGCTACTCCCGGTAATTTAGCAAACTCTTCCCGCAGCTTTTCAATAGTTTTTTCCCTATGTTTCATTCCCTCTTCACTTAACTCGATATCCAAATGCCCCAAGTTAACCCCCGCTGCATCGCCATCTCCCGGCGCACGTCCGGAACGCAATTGCACATAAGGAAATCTGGGGTCATTTTTCAGCGCATCTTGAAGTGCAAAACCCGCACTATTTGTCGCTGACAAAGACATACCGGGATATAGCATTAAAGTATTCACCAAAGTTTGCTCTTGAAACTCCGGTAAAAATATCCTTCCCAAAGAAGGAACGATCGCCATTGCCGCCACCAAACTAGCAATAGCTAAAGCTATAACAATTCCAGAAAAACTTACAGAAAATTTTAAAATAGGATAATAAAGCGACTTAAAAAACCTCGCTACCCAAGGTTCTGTTTCTGGCAAGTAACCGTGAGGCAACAAAATCGCGCACAAAGCGGGAGTTACTGTTAGTGCAATCAAGCTAGATGCCACAACGGCGGCAATATAACCGAGTCCCATCGGGATAAAAATGCTGCCTTCAACGCCACTCAAAGCGAAAACAGGAGAAAAAACAACTAAAGTAATAATAGTAGCTCCAAATACGGAATCGCGCACCTCTTGGCAACCGTCAAATACCACATCTAAAACCGGACGCGGATGGGGGGAATATTTATTTTCTCGCAAACAACGATAAACATTTTCTGCATCGACGATCGCATCATCAACGGCTGAACCGATCGCAACGGCTAAACCTCCCAAGGTCATTGTATTTAAACCTTGTCCCCACCAATTCAGCATCATCACTCCCACTAGCAACGATAAAGGTAAAGCTGTTAAACAAACAGCGAGGTTGCGCCAATTCATTAAAAATGGAATCAGGATAAGCGCAACGATAATGGCACCTTCAAATAATGCTTCTCGCACATTTTCAATGGAAGAATCGATGTAGTTTTCCTGACGGAATGTAGCGGTAACTTTAATATCTTTCGGTAAACCTGCTTTTATCTCTTCCATTGCCGCTTCAATGGCACGGGTAACGGTGGGGGTATCGGCAAGAGGCTGTTTATTAACCATCACAATAACTGCCTTTTGACCGTTAAAACTACCATCACCTCGTTTGATACCTGCACCTATTTGCACATCAGCGACATCGGATATATTGACGGGTGTGCCATTGCGTGCAGTAATTACCGATCGCTGTAAGTCTTCGATAGATTCAATTCGCCCAATTCCCCGAATTAATTTTTCGCGATCGGGCCCGATCGCATAACCACCCGGAGCATTGACATTGGCGGCTTTTGCTGCTTCCACAACATCTTCTAGAGAAACATTAAAAGCTTTCAACTTTTCCGGGTCAACTAATACTTGATATTGGCGAACATCGCCCCCATAAGCGACAACTTGACTGACTCCCGGCACAGCTAAAAGGCGATTGGTTACTTGCCAATCAACGATGCGCCGCACTTCCATCAAATCGATTTGAGATTGGGCGGTTTCGTTGGGAATAGTGAAAGCATATTGCAGTACCGTGCCCACAGGAGAACTAATCGGAGAAATTTGCGGCGTTTCTACTCCTTCCGGCAATTTACTTTGAGCTTGTTGCAATCGCTCTGTGACTAATTGTCGAGCTAGATAAATATCAGTTTCCCAGTTAAAGATAATTTTGACAACGGAAATTCCCGCCGCACTGGCAGAACGTACTGCTGTTACTCCCGGAGTCCCGTTTACCGAACTTTCAATCGGTAAAGTTACGAGGGATTCGACTTCTTCGGGAGCGAGTCCCGGTGCTTCGGTTTGAATTTCCACTTGGGGCGGTGCAAAGCTAGGAAATACATCTAAAGGCATTTGGATGATGGTACGAAATATCCAAATCGTCACCACAATTGCACCCAAAATAACTAACCAACGACGGGCGATCGCCCATTTGATAATCGCACTAAGCATTGTTGTATAGCTAGGGACTAGGGGCTAGGGGCTAGGGACTAGGGAAGAGGGAAGAGGGAAGAGGGTTACGGAATAAGGGATAAAAAGTATGCCACAAACGATTGCTATTTGCTGTAGTAATTACCGCTTTTCTAATGCTTGCAATTCATAAATCGGAATGTCGGATTCTGAAAAGTTTGTCGGCATTGGGCGATGCTGAGTGCGACGAGTCGCCCAAACAGTACCTCCCCAGAAAGTAAAAACTGCGATCGCACCACCAGCAGGTATCGCCCACCACCAAGAGACTGGTAACTGGGTAAGTGAAGGAGTGGGGGATTGGGAGAGTGGGGGAGTGGGGGAAGTATTATGTACATTTTCTCCCGCTTTTTTAGAGTCACCGCGTAAAGATTGTGCGTAAAGTTGCGGTGCGCGTTGCGTGACTACTAAATCTCCTTCAAACAAACCAGTTTTTACTTCCACCATATCCCCAGAAGTTTGACCTAAAGTAACTTCAACTGGTTGATAGTTATTACCGTTTTGTACGTAAACCAGTTTCTTGCCATTTGCTTCCACTACAGCGGAATTGGCGATCGCCAAAATCGGTGTGGCTGTCTTATCTGTTAATACTTCCAATTCGGCAAACGTACCCGGTTTGAGGATGCCGCTATAGTTTTCTAATTGAGCTTTTACAGGCACTACTCGCGTTTCTGTTTCTACCAACGAACCAATTACCGTAATATTTCCCCTAAAGGTTTGGTTCGGTAAACTGGCAACTTTCACATTTACCTGCTGACCGATTTTGATTTTATCTAAATCTTTTTCATAAATATTCGCAGTGGCAAAAACCTGGCTGTCATTGACAATCGTCATTAACTTGCCGCCCGCATCCTGGAATGATTGACCGAGGCTAACTTCTCTGTCAGCAACTCTACCAGCAATAGGAGCATTCACCGTCACCAATCCCTTATCGTTAGCGCGATTTCCTAATTGTTGCAGTCGAGTTTGATAGGTGGCATTACTCAGTTTCACACGAGATTGTGCTACTTCAACAGCCGATTGAGCGCGTTTGAGTTGAGCTTCGGCTTCTAATACTTCTCGGCGGCTGTGAGCTTTGGTAAGTTGGGCTTTAGCTTCTGCTAATTTACCTTCCGATTCGCGCAATTCCCTGAGAGGCAAATCCACTTCGGCGCGTTTTACCTGGCTTTCGGCTTCAAGAACATTCGGACGACTTAAAGCTTTGGCGAGATCGGCTTTAGCTTCTTGCAGATGAGCTTGGGATTCCAGCATTTGCCGTCGTGGGAGAGCGCCTTTTTCGACTAATTCTTTATCGCGATCGTACTGTTCTTGTGCAACTGACAATTCGGTTTTAGCTCGCGCTATTTCGGCGTCGGCTATTTGAATTTGACGTTGATAATTTTCTTGAGCTACTTTTAATACTGCTTGGCGATCGACCAAATTTTTATCGCGATCGTACTGCGATTGCGCCGCTGTTAGTTGAGTTTGAGCTTGTGCTATTTCGGCATCGGATATTTGACGCTGACGCTGATAATTTTCTTGAGCTAGCTTCAAATTTGCTTGAGCTTGTTGTAAATCTGCTTGAGCCTCAGCTTGTTTTTCCTCAGAGTTAACTCGCAGTTCCACTAATTCCGGCGCAGCAACGACGGCGACGGGTTGACCCTGTTTGACAACTGCACCCGGTTCTACTAATAACTCAACAATTTTTCCGGGAATTGGCGCTGTTACTTCTACTTTTTGGCTGGGTAGGGTTTCAATTATCCCAGTAGTTTTAATACTAACAGCTAACTGCTGACGGTTAACTGGTTCTACTTTAATTGCCAGCCGTTTTGCCGTTTCTGCATCAACTTGAATAGATTCAGTTGACTGAGAAGCTTCTGTTCCCTCTTGATGAAATTCATCCCCATGTCCGGCGTGAGCTAAAACTGCTGCGGGAGTCATTAACAAAATCAGACTCAGGAACGTTCCAGAAATCCAAGAACGCGAGCCGGGTGATGGATAATGGGAACAGTGCTGCATCATTGGGATCTTCCTCGTGCAAAGAACGGTTGGCTGTAACCGAGATGGCTTGTTTAACGAAGCTCTCTTTCCTCAGTTTTTCATACAGAAATGAAATCAGGATGAAATTTCGCCAACCGTTTGCAGCACTGCGCTCAACATTCCCTCTTTGGAGCGATTGACTTTATTGTTTGTACCAAGCTTGTCGCCATTGTTTCATTTGTTTGATTTCTGCCTCCTGTGCTTTAACAATTGCTTGGGATAATTGTTTAATTTCCGCACGTTTGGATTTACTCAAGGCATCTTGAGCCATTGTTAGGGCTCCCTCATGGTGTGGAATCATCGCATTGATAAAACGCAAGTCAAACTCACCATTAGCTGCACCTAAGTCCATATCCATCATCATGTTTTTCTTTTGGTCAGATGACATTTCCGTCATTTTACCGGTGGCTGCGTCATAAGCCATTGGTTTATCTGCTGCTTTGGGATACCAAGCTTTCCGCCACTGCTGCATGAGATCGATTTCTTTATTTTGATCTTTGATGATATCTTCTGCCAGTTTTTTGATTTGGGGGCGAGTAGATTTTTGTTGTGCTTCTTTTGCCATTTCCACCGCCCCTTGATGGTGCAGTATCATCCCATCGATGAACCGGAGGTCGTAGTCAACATCTGCTGGGCCTAAATTCATTGCCATGCTGTGGTCTGTGTGGCTATGATGTACGGCACTGCTATTATCTATATTTTGATTGTTATTAGTATTTGTTACAGCAGCATTTTGACCTTCGCTTTGATTCGGGGAGGTAATAGAACCATTCTGGGAAGGATTAGAACAAGCCGTGAGAACGCCACTTAGGGAGGCAACCGCCATCATAGTTAACGCCAATAAGCTTGTTTTTGCTGAAATCGATCGCATAATTTTTCGAGCCATCTCGCTTTTACCAGAAAATTTATTTTTACTCTTGTTAACCCTCAGATTTTCACCGCAGGGCTACTACTGATATTGACATATAAGAATGAAATCTAGATGAAATCTTTGCACATTTGGAAAAATTCATTCTCTCCTTAGAAAGATGCGTATTTTAAAATTTTTCTATAATAATATCTTGCACCAGAGTCAGGAACCGGGTTTCTGGCAAATATCTTTCCCTGAAAGCTTAGATTTTGCGTTGAGAAACCCGGTTTATTCAGCCTTATTAGCAGAACAGTATTGAGTGCCCGCGATTATTATTAAATATTTATCGATTTACGCTAGGCTTGGCGCTTGAACCAGTCGTCGGTTTTGTATTTGTGGGGTGATGTTGCTTGTGCTGAGCTGTAGTGGGTTTATTATTCTTGCCCATCATTCCGTTAGCCATCATGTTAGCCATCATAGACTCACAGCACTTTTTGTTATCATTCTTATTGCTTGTCATTTGCTGGTGCTGGGCTGGCGCTTTAGCAGTGGTGTGAGAAGGTGGAGTTGGCGTTGTCGTTTTGTTTTGTGCAAAGAGAGGACTGAATGTAAGTGCCAGCACTGTTAGACCGCCAGCAGCAGCACTGAGGATGTTTTGAGTAACTCTATTCATATGTTGGGAAACCTTCTGCTAAACAATCTCGTTTTGGCTTCCTATTTATTAGTTTGACACTTATTTATGAAATTAGCATGAAATCCTATTTTGATAATTTTTAACAATATCTATGTTGTTTTAAGTAAGTGGGCATAAATAAACCAAAGATAATTTGTAGGGTGGGGACTGCCCACCATTAGCTCATATCAAGGATTACAAGCATTTTGGTGTGTACTGCCCACCTTACTTCTTCTTCCCCTAGCCCCCAGCCATAATTGCAAATTTGAGATTTCAGATTTGATTCCCCCACAAGAGGCGAGGGATTAACCAAAAATTTGAAATTTTAAATCTAAAATCTGAAATCTTCAATCAACCCCACCTGTGTCCGTGGCCCCATCGGGAAGGGTATGGGTGGGGCTGTAAACCTTTCTGGGCCAAAAAAAGACGGGACAAAGGCCAATTTGTCATCGAACTTTGGAAAACTGTAGTCAAACAAGCGCCCCTACTTGGAACAAACCACTTAAAATGGGTTGGATTTGCACACTCTTACTCCAGGCCAACCATTATGCCTCGTCGTGATGACCTCCACAAAATCCTGCTGTTGGGTTCTGGCCCAATTGTGATCGGCCAAGCCTGCGAATTCGACTATTCGGGCACTCAGGCTTGCAAGGCACTCCGCAGTGAAGGGTACGAGGTGGTGTTAGTTAACTCCAACCCAGCCACCATTATGACCGATCCGGAAACGGCAGACCGCACATATATTGAGCCGCTGACGCCGGAAATGGTGGAAAAAGTGATTGCCAAAGAGCGTCCCGATGCTCTGTTGCCCACGATGGGCGGACAAACTGCGTTAAATTTGGCGGTAGCTTTATCAAAAAATGGCGTTTTGGAACGCTACGGTGTTGAATTGATCGGAGCTAAACTGGAAGCGATCGAAAAAGCAGAAGACCGACAGCTATTTAAAGAAGCGATGCAAAAAATAGGTGTAGGCGTTTGTCCTTCCGGCATTGCTTGCAACGTTAACGAAGCTAAAGAAATCGCTCATCAAATTGGCACCTATCCCCTCATTATTCGACCCGCTTTTACTATGGGAGGGTCGGGTGGTGGTATCGCCTACAACCAAGAAGAATTTGAAGTAATGGCGCAAGCTGGTATAGATGCCAGTCCCGTTTCCCAAATTTTGATCGAAAAGTCGCTTTTAGGCTGGAAAGAATATGAATTAGAAGTAATGCGAGATCTGGCGGATAACGTGGTGATTATCTGCTCGATCGAAAACATCGACCCGATGGGTATTCACACAGGCGATTCGATTACCGTCGCACCCGCACAAACTCTCACAGATAAAGAATACCAGCGCCTGCGCGATGCTTCCATCAAAATTATCCGCGAGATTGGTGTAGAAACTGGCGGTTCTAATATTCAGTTCGCCGTCAATCCGGTCAACGGCGAAGTAATTGTCATTGAAATGAATCCCCGCGTGTCTCGTTCTTCCGCGTTAGCTTCCAAAGCTACCGGTTTCCCCATTGCCAAGTTTGCTGCTAAATTGGCAGTCGGTTACACGCTGGATGAAATTAATAATGATATTACCAAGAAAACGCCGGCATCCTTTGAGCCAACAATTGACTACGTGGTCACGAAAATCCCGCGTTTTGCCTTTGAAAAGTTCCCCGGAACGACACCGATACTGACAACGCAAATGAAATCGGTGGGTGAAGCAATGGCAATCGGTCGCACGTTCCAAGAATCGTTTCAAAAGGCATTGCGAAGTTTAGAAACCGGTCGCTCCGGTTGGGGTTGCGATAAATCGGAAAAATTGCCTTCCCTCGAACAAATTCGCGCTCAGTTGCGGACGCCAAATCCAGAACGAATTTTCACTTTGCGTCACGCGATGCAGTTGGGAATGTCGGTAGAAGATATCTACGAACTGACGGGAATCGATCCTTGGTTTTTGGATAAGATGCAGGAATTGCTGGAAACCGAAAAATTCTTGAAACGCACTCCTTTGCAACAAATAACTAAGGAGCAGTTGTTTGCAATTAAGCAACAGGGATTTAGCGACCGGCAAATTGCCTTCGCCACGAAAACCAAGGAAGATGAAGTGCGCGAGTACCGTAAAAGTTTGGGCGTTATCCCCATTTACAAAACAGTCGATACCTGCGCGGCAGAGTTTGAGGCGTTTACCCCTTATCACTATTCCGCTTATGAATTGGGTTGTGGGGTACAATCGGAAACAGCAGATCTCGATTACCCCGAAAAAGGTGAATCGGAAGTCTTGCCATCCGATAAACAAAAGGTGATGATTTTGGGTGGCGGCCCTAATCGCATCGGACAAGGGATTGAGTTCGATTATTGCTGTTGTCACGCATCCTATGCTTTGCGCGGTGCCGGGTTTGAGACGATTATGGTAAACTCGAATCCGGAAACGGTTTCGACGGATTACGATACGAGCGATCGTCTCTATTTTGAACCGCTCACTAAAGAAGATGTTCTCAATATCATTGAGACGGAAAAACCAGTAGGAATTATCGTGCAGTTTGGCGGACAAACGCCGCTGAAACTATCAGTACCTCTGCAAGAAGCGCTCAATGAAAATCCCGACCTCGGTACGAAGATTTGGGGAACATCGCCAGATTCGATCGACATTGCGGAAGACCGGGAACGCTTTGCGGAAATTGTCGATAAATTGCAATTGCTCACAGCTCCCAACGGTATTGCTCGCAGTGAAGAAGAAGCTCTGACAATTGCACGAAAAATCGGTTATCCGGTAGTCGTTCGTCCCAGCTACGTTTTGGGCGGACGCGCAATGGAAATCGTTTATTCGGATAGCGATTTAGAGCGTTATATGACAATGGCGGTGCAGGTAGAACCGGAAAAACCCGTCCTAGTCGATAAGTTTTTGGAGAATGCGATCGAAGTCGATGTAGATGCGATCGCAGATAGCACCGGACGAGTAGTAATTGGCGGCATTATGGAACATATCGAACAAGCAGGAATTCACTCTGGGGATTCTGCTTGCACATTGCCAACAACTTCTCTGCCACCAGCAGTTTTGCAAATAATTCGCGACCAAACAATTCGCTTAGCAAAAGCGCTCAATGTCATAGGCTTAATGAATATTCAGTATGCCATTGCCGGAGCGCACAGTTACACGCCACAGGTTTATATTTTGGAAGCGAATCCCAGAGCGTCGCGCACAGTACCATTTGTGTCGAAAGCAATTGGTAAACCCTTGGCGAAACTCGCTTCTTTAATTATGTCAGGTAAAACGTTGGAAGAGTTGGGATTGACCAAGGAAATCATCCCCAATCACATCGCTGTCAAAGAAGCCGTATTGCCATTTGATAAATTCCCAGGTACGGATACTTTACTTGGCCCAGAAATGCGATCGACTGGCGAAGTCATGGGAATCGATAGCGATTTCGGTAAAGCATTTACCAAAGCAGAATTAGCCGCCAACGTGCGCTTACCTTTATCGGGAACCGTGTTCGTTTCTATGAACGATCGCGATAAAACAGCAGTAGTTCCAGTAGTAAAACAATTCTTGGAATTAGGCTTTGAAGTTGTGGCGACAGATGGAACTCGTCGAGTATTGCAAGAAAACGGCGTCAAAAATGTCGGTTTAGTGCTGAAAGTACACGAAGGGCGTCCGCACATTGTAGACGCAATTAAAAATGAAAAAATCCAGATCGTGATCAACACACCTTCTGGAGAAGAAGCAGCAACCGATGCCCGTTTGTTGCGGCGTACAGCCTTAGCTTACAAAGTTCCTGTGATTACCACAATCGCTGGTGCTACGGCTACTGCGGCTGCGATCGCACGTTTGCAATCCTCACCCCTGGATGTGAAAACCATTCAGGAATATCTCGCCTAATTTGTACTGGGTAATAAGTAATGGGTGAAATTAATTTTAATTTCCCCATTTATCCAATATTTACCCATGTACTGTGTGGGGGCGAAGCATTGGGGCGACAATCTATGACACCCAACCAAAATATTTAAAACCGAATGCTTCGCCCGACCCCCGCGACAATTGCAAAAAACGATATTTATGACACCCAACCAAAATATTTAAAACCGAATGCTTCGCCCACCCCCGGCGACAATTGCAAAAAACGATATTTATGACACCCAACCAAAATATATCAATCGGAATGCTTCGCCCACCCCCGGCGACAATTGCAAAAAACGATATTTATGACACCCAACCAAAATACATCAATTGTCGCGTAGGACAAAGCATTCGTAATACATGAATTGTCGCCATGACAGGGTGAAGCATTCGGATATATCGATTGTAGATTTTTATCAAAAATAGTCGCCCGAATGCTTCACCCCTACAAATAAATCCGATCAAATTCTGCATTGCCATGACATATAATCCCGACATCCACCATCGCCATTCAATTCGCCTCAAAGGATATGATTATTCCCAACCAGGCGCATATTTTTTCACAATTTGCTGTCACCAAAGGCGATGTTTGCTGGGCGAAATTATCAACGGCATTATGCAACCAAATATAGCAGGTGCAACCGTTGAAGCACTTTGGCATAATTTACCGCGTCATTTTCCTTTTATCAAACTTGATGCTTTTGTCATCATGCCCAATCACATACATGGTATTATTCTTATTACCGAACATCAAAATAATATTGCCAATAACCAACTATTAATACCCCAAAGAAACCATCAAACATCCTTACCCAATGGCACTAAACCAGGTTCTTTGGGTGCAATTTTGCAAAACTTTAAATCAGTTAGCACTCGCAGAGTTAATCGCCTCACGCGCAATTCCGGCACAATTTGGCAGAGCAATTACCACGAAGAAATCATCCGCAACGAACAAGCGTATAATAATATTAGACGCTACATAATCGAAAATCCCCTCAACTGGGAAGATGATGAAGAAAACCTAACCAAATTTAAACCTATTTAACATTCTGTTAATTCCGCATTACATAATGTGTAGGGGCGTTCGCGCAGCGTGCCGTAGGCATTAGCATTCGGGCGACTATCTATGACACCCAACTAAAATATTAAAAACCGAATGCTTCGCCCGACCCCCGCGACAATATAAAAACAATTTAATTTTTTGTCATCCCCAACAGAGTCAAAGTATAGTATTATTCATACAACCTGTAGGGGCGAAGCATTCGGGCGACTATCTATGACACCCAACTAAAATATTAAAAACCGAATACTTCGCCCGACCCCCGCGACAATATAAAAACAATTTAATTTTTTGTCATCCCCAACAGAGTCAAAGCATAGTATTATTCATACAACCTGTAGGGGAGAAGCATTCGGGCGACAATCTATGACACCCAACCAAAATATATCAAACCGAATGCTTCGCCCACCCCCGCGACGATATGAAAAGAATATAATTTTTTGTCATCGCCAACAGAGTCAAAGCCTTCGTAATACATCAATTGTCGCCAAGACAGGGTGAAGCATTCGGATATATCAATTGTCGATTTTTATCAAAAATAGTCGCCCGAATGCTTCACCCCTACAAACTCGGAAATATTCCTTTTAAATATTGAGCCGATCGCATTTATGCCTTACAATAGGCTATATAGATTGGAACAAATAATGGCAGATATTTTAATTGAAGTTCAGGGACAAGATGCGATCGCAGCTACCGAAGAATTGCTCTCCATCTCTGGAATATCCGGCAGTTACGAGGTGGACAGCGAAGTAGAACGGGAAGGAACCTTAGCCACCATAGCCACTATTATAGGGATTGTCGGAGGTGCGATCGCGATCGCCGAACAGATTCGCAAATGGTATCAAGAATACAAACAAGGAAAATCCGGGAAAACGATCGAGAAAGTGCTAATTGTCGGAAAAAATGGCCAGCGGCTACTTTTGCAGAACGCCACATTAGACGAAATTCAGAAAATTTTAGAAAGTTGAGGGCCAATGTTGTTGGCGAATTAATTACTGTAGGGGCGAAGCATTTGGGCGACAATTTATGAAACCCACTAAAGATACTTGTACCCAAATGCTTCGCCCTCCCCCACAGACAACCTGTATATCAATTTTGCGCCGAGACAGGGCGAAGCATTCGGATTGTTAGATCTTGGTTGAGTTTTATAAATTGTCGCCCGAATGCTTCGCCCCTACAAAGTCTCTATCCTGTAGACGATCGCACTCCAAAATGCCAAAATAAAAAAAATTATACATCTATATATAATGCAAATCCTGCACCTAGACCTAAAACAAGTAGCAGGCGAATATGTAGAACTGCGTTATTTTCTCGATAACCCAAACCAATATCAAAGACGACAACTTCCCCTCACAGAAATCGCTGACTTACTGAACTTAGCCGAACAGGATTATTATGTTCGCCTAGCGGAGGACTACGCCAAAACCGGACAAAAGCTGTATAACTGGTTAGATGGGAGCGATCGCTTTTTCCAAAGACTCCTCAACCAACATCAGCGAGACGGCATAGTTTTAGCCATTGCGACAGCCGAAAACCTCGCCCATTTGCCTTGGGAAGTGCTGCACGATGGAAACAGTTTTTTAGTGCAGAAAATACCCGGAGTTGTTCCGGTACGCTGGTTATCATCCGATGCAGTCAAGAAATTAACCATCGAAGCGACACCGGAAAATCGGGCGTTGAACCTGTTATTTATGGCAACATCGCCATTAAAAGTAGAACCGATACTCGACTTTGAGGCGGAAGAAGGTCGAATTTTGGAGGCGACGGCGCAAGCTAGACAACACTTAAATTTAATAGTAGAAGAAAGCGGTTGTTTGTCCGAGTTGGGTTATTTAATCGATAATTACGGCAAAGGATATTTTGACGTATTCCACCTCACAGGTCATGCTAACCTAACCGATGCCGGGGCGCGTTTTGTTACGGAAACCGAAATTGGCGAAGCTTACTATGCGACGGCGGAAGATATCGCCAAAGAGTTACAATTCCAAATGCCTAAACTAATTTTCCTCTCAGGTTGTCGCACTGGACAAGCGGGGAAAGTTGGCGCAGTACCTTCGATGGCGGAAGAATTGCTGAATTTGGGTGGGAAAGCGGTTTTAGGTTGGGGACAAAAAGTTTTAGATTCAGAAGCGAAGGAAGCAGCAGCAACTTTATATCAAGAGTTAGCGGCGGGAAAGCAAGTTACGGAAGCTGTTGCTTGTACTTACCAAACTTTAATTAAAATCAAAGCGCGAGATTGGCATTTGTTGCGGTTGTATGCAGCAGAGAGTTTACCGGGAAACTTAGTCACGTCTTTGAGAACGAGGGGAAGAAAACTTGCGCCTCCCGCTTCCGTTGCTACGGAGTTTTTAGACACGACGGGAAAGGTAAAAGTCCCGAAACGTGAGAGTTTTGTCGGTCGTCGCCGTCAGTTACAATCTTGTTTGCGGGCGCTAACTCAATCACCCGAAGAAGTGGGAGTATTGATTCATGGGATGGGTGGTTTGGGTAAGAGTAGTTTAGCAGCTAGGTTATCTGACAGATTACCCGATTTTGAGCGAATTGTTTGGGTAGGGCGCATCGATGAACCCAGTTTAGTGAATCGTTTGGCGGAAAAGTTGGTGGAATTTGAAGAATTGCAGAAAGTAGTACAAAAAGAAGATCAGGAATTGCGATTTCGCTTAACGCGGGTGTTTGGGAAATTGGAAGAAAAAGGGGAAAAGCCGTTTTTGCTGGTGTTGGATGATTTTGAGGATAAAAATTTAGAACCGCGTGATCGTGGGTATGTGCTGAAAACGGAAGCGGCGAGAGTTTTAGAAGCGTTAGTTTGGGCGATTCGGGAAACTAACTCGCGTCACCGTTTAATTATTACCAGTCGTTACGATTTTGAATCTACCCAGTTGCGGTATTTTTATAAGCAACCTTTGGATGCACTACAGGGGGCAGATTTAAGAAAAAAGTGCAGTCGCCTCGCTGCTTTTAGTGGGGAAGTTAAGGTAGATGAGGCGTTGCAGTCGCAAGGGAAAAGATTGGCAGATGGAAATCCTCGGTTGTTGGAATGGTTGGATAAGGTACTGGGGAATTCTGGTAAAAGTGGGATGAGTGGCGCTGGTTTAGAACTTCTTTCCATTGAAAATGTATCGGAAATTCTCACCAAAATGGAAGGCAAGCGGATTGACTTGCGGGAACAGGTTTTAGCTAAAGCTTTGCTGGAACTGATGGATGAACCGATGCAGGAAATGTTATCACGGGGACTGGTGTTTGAGTTACCTGTACCAAAAGCGGCGCTAACGGCTGTTTGCGATTCTATCCCGAATTTGTCAGGGCAGATAAATCGGGCTGTTGCTTTGGGATTATTGGAAGTTAGTCCTGATGCGTCGCTACGAGTTCCGCGCATTTTGCCTTTAAAGTTACCGGAAAATGGGGAAAGTTTGAATCGGCTTGCTGCTGAGGTGTTGTATCGTCTTTGGTGGGAGGAGTCGGAAACTTCTACTGAGGAACAACGGCTAGAAATTCATCGGTTGGCGTTGCGAGGAAATGTAGAAAATATTGCTGTTGAAATGGCAGCTACTCTAGCAAGATATTGGAAGAATAGAAGCAGATTTCGAGAAGCTGTACAGTTATGTAAATCAACTTTAGAAATAGCTGAAAACTATCGAATTTTGCATGAGTTAGCTAGATCTCAGCAAGAATTAGGCGAGGTTATTCAAGCAAAAATCTATTATCAGCAAGCCTTAGATAATTGTCTAGCAGAAGACGAAACAGAGAAAGCAGCAATTATTCACAACCTGGGGTATCTCAAAGCCAACACCGGAGACATTGCTGGTGCGATCGCACTTTACGAACAATCTTTAACTATTACTGAAGGTATCGGCGACATCCAAACTAAAGCGGCGACTTTGCACGAACTGGGAAGACTCAAAGCCAACACCGGAGACGTTGCTGGTGCGATCGCACTTTACGAACAATCTTTAGCTATTAATGAAAGTATCGGCAACCTCCAAGGTAAAGCGACGACTTTGCACGAACTGGGAAGACTCAAAGCCAACACCGGAGACATTGCAGGGGCGATCGCACTTTACGAACAATCTTTAGCTATTACTGAAGGTATCGGCGACATCCAAACTAAAGCGGCGACTTTGCACGAACTGGGAAGACTCAAAGCCAACACCGGAGACATTGCAGGGGCGATCGCACTTTTTAAACAATCTTTAGCTATTACTGAAGGTATCGGCGACATCCAAACTAAAGCGATGACATTACAATGGTTAGGATGGTTAGCTGCTACCGAACAAGGAGACTTTGAAACAGGATTAAATTACTTACAGCAATCTCTAGAAATATTGCAGCATATCCAATCTCCCGGATCTGAAACAGTGAGGGAAATCATTGCCAGAGTTCAACAGTTAGCAGACAGTAAATGATACTAAATCCCTCTTTATCCTCTTCGTTTTCTTCTTCGCGTCCTTCACGTCTTCGTGGTTCAATTAAAGTTATTTTTAACCACAGATGAACACAGATGAACACAGATGGGGTTTTTGGTTGGTATCAGACATTTGGCTTTTTTCAACGCAGATGAAAGCAGATAAACGCGGATGAACGCAGATGGGGTTTTTGGTTGGTATCATCAGTCAAATTATGGCTCCACCTCTCCACACAATCTTAGAATATCATTAATAATCTTGTCATTTAACCACATTCCTTGACTTTGAAGCATCGCAATAATCGGTGCAACAGAATCCAGATAACCTCTTTGTTTTGCTTTGACTAAAATGCCAAGTGTGCCAGTATATTTCAACTTATATAAATCGGCGATTCGACGAGCTAATTTATCATCAAAAATCAATAAAGGATCGGAAATTTCCAACCCAAGCGCCAATACTTCTGCTTCACCTTGTCCTAAATCAATTACAGCAGGTATAAGAGCAATTGACGCAACTGGGCGAACCTCAATCCATTCGAAAGAATTGATTTCAGGAACATTTACTCCTAACAACTTTCCAGCTTCTAACTCTTGCGGTACAGCAGTAGGAACTGTAACTTTACCGTACAATTGTTGAAGTAATTGTAATTGTCCTACTTGATGAAGATACAACAATGGCGATGTGTTAACAATGACTGTAGTTTCAGGCATTTTGCACATCTCGCTCTAATTCTTCCGTTGTTAAAGAAAACGGCGATACCTGATATTTTCCTAGTAAAAGCAGAAATTGTACTCGCGGCATTCCTGCTAACTGTGCAGCACGTCCCGATGATAATTTACCCAATTCAAATAGTTTAACAGCCGCTAATATTTGCATTTCTCTAGCAATCGTTGCGGGTGTTTCTTTCAGGCTAATTAATACTTCTTCGGGAATTTCGAGTTGAACTGTACTCATAGTTAATTCTAGAGTTGTATATATTAACATTGTAGCTTAAAAAAGTATTCGTATTATATAGTAAGGGCGGGTTTTGTTAAGAGATTGTTTATTTGACACAAGGTTTATCTGCTAAACCCGCCCCTACAATCAGATCGCTTTTTCATTTTCTGCATCTTCAAAGACTACATCTTCATACAAAAGTTCGATTCCACACCGAAAATCCACGCTACTTAAATAAATTTCCTCTCCTTCTGCATAAGTAGAAAGTTCCCAACTTCCTTTTTCATTCAGTCGAAAACATTCTACCATCATTTCTTCCGCACTTATTAAAACGTATTCTCTCAGAGTGGAAATACGACGATATTGTTGGAATTTTTTACCGCGATCGAAACTTTCCGTACTTGGCGAAAGTACCTCCACAATTAAACAAGGATAATAAATTGCTTTAATAGCTCGTTTATCCCTTTCATCGCAAGTTACCACTACATCATGATAGTGAAAAGAACCATTTTCAGATACACCCAATTTAGCACCTATCATAAATACTCTACACCCTTTACCTCTGGTATGCGAGTTGAGGGCTGAAGCTAAATTAATGATAATCGAATTATGCCCAAGCGCCTCCTTACTCCTCGCAAAAACTTCGCCGTTAATATATTCGTATTTAATTGGTTGTTGTTCTTCCCAGTCGAGATATTCCTGGGGAGTCATAAATTTGCGATCGGGATTGACTACCATAGTAAAACTCCTGCTTTAGTTGGGTAAATTTTAAATGCGATCGGCTATTTATATCAATTAAACAATGTTCTAAAGTTTTGATGTTTTATTATAGCAAATTGCCGATATTTTGGCTATGATTAGAAGCAGTAATTAATAGTGCGATCGACTTAATTAGAGGTTGAGAATGATTCAGGAATATATTCAGAAAGCGATGGAAACGGCACACTACGAAATGCTTGAAGAAGGTGAAGGCTTTTATGGCGAAATTCCTGGTGCAACTGGTGTATGGGCAACAGGTAGTACGTTGGAAAGCTGTCGCAAGGAACTATTAGAAGTGCTGGAGGAATGGATACTGATTGGGATTGCTATGGGTCATCAATTGCCGGAATTCGACGGCATAACCTTAAAAGTCGAATCTGTTGCCTAATGCCCAAATTTTTCCGTTTATTTTTTGGTAATTGTATAAGGTTACGCTAATTTGAGGGTATTAAATAATGCCACCTTTTGGCCCGATCTCCCGCCGCGACTTGATTGCAGCTTTGCGTGCTGCTGGCTTTGAAGGCCCATTTTCAGGGAAAAAACACCAATTTATGCTCAGGGATGGTCTCCGAGTTCGTATTCCCAACCCACATCAAGGAGATATTAGAGAGAGTTTGCTAGGAAGAATTTTGAAACAAGCAGGAATTTCACAAGATGAATGGCAAAATTTATAGAGGAATAAAGCTAAAGATAATTACCAACTAAATATGGACTGCACTACCCCATTAAGAGGGTAACAAGGTGACTTTATCGAAAAGCTTAAATTTCCGCATTTGTTGGGTTGTGAAAAGGAAGGTGAAGGTATGTAGTTGCGCTTTAGCGCTAAAGCGCAACTACGTACCTAATAATTAACTATTCCACCGTTACCGACTTCGCCAAATTGCGAGGTTGATCCACATCTAAACCGCGACGTGCTGCAATATGATAAGCCAATAATTGCAGAGGAATTACCGTCACAATTGGAGAGAGAATTTCATCTACCATCGCTACCGGTAAAAGGCGATCGAATATTTCTGCTGCTTCTCCCTCATCCTTCGGCGTTACCCCAATTAACTGGGAATCGCGGGCTTTGGCTTCCTGGGCGTTGGAGAGAACTTTCTCGTAATTAACGCCACCGGGCATAGCAATAGCCACCACAGGTACTTTAGCATCTAATAATGCGATCGGCCCGTGTTTCATTTCCCCAGCCGGATAACCTTCCGCATGAATATAACTGATTTCCTTCAGTTTCAGCGCCCCCTCCAAAGCAATTGGGTAATTAATTCCCCGACCGATAAAGATAAAATCTTGAGTATCCACAAAACCGTGGGCTAACTCTTCGATATACCTCTCCTGAACCTCTAAAATCATTTCAATTTCCGCAGGAAGCAAGCGCAAACCCTCCAGAATTTTCTCTAGAGAATCAGCAGACAAAGTTTGGCGGCGATAAGCCAAATCTATTGCCAAACAGTAAAACGCCACTAACTGTGCAATAAATGTTTTAGTTGCCGCCACGCCAATCTCAATCCCCGCGTGAGTATCGATGAGGTGAGATACTAACAAACCGAGAGAACTTTCAGGGCGGTTAGTAATCCCCAACAGTCGCGGTTTAAATTGCGGCGGCTGATTCATGCGACGCTCTTTTTCCATTGCCAAAGCAGCTAGAGTATCTGCTGTTTCCCCTGATTGGGTAACCCCAATCGTCAGGGTATTTGGCATTAGCGGTGGCGGTGCGTAGCGAAACTCAGAAGCGTACTGTACTGTGGTGGGAATTCCCGCTAGTTGTTCCAGCAAATATTTACCAACTAAACTAGCGTGCCAACTTGTTCCGCAAGCCACAATTTGAATTTGCTCTAAGTCTGTATAAAGTTCCGCAGGCAGAGACAAGTTAACTGGCGGCTTACCATTAGAAGAATGCCAATCGCTGTTTAAATATGCTTCCAAACAAGTCCGCACTACTCCCGGCTGTTCGTAGATTTCTTTGAGCATGAAGTGACGGAAACCCTGTTTTTCGACTAGGATGGGGTTCCAGTTGAGCGTGCGGGGAGTTTTTCTGAGCCTGTCCCCTGCAAAATTGTAAACCTCAACTCCCAGGGGCGTCAGGCGAGCGAGTTCGCCATTTTCCAGTGTCAGCACCGTGCGAGTATAGGGTACGATCGCCGGTGTATCCGAAGCGCAGAAAAACTCTCCCGATCCGAAACCGATCGCCAAAGGAGCCTGCTGTCGGGCTACGATCAACTCATCGGGATAATCTGCACCGATAACTGCGATCGCAAAAGCCCCCTCCAGTTTATTCACAGCTTGTCGCACCGCCTCCACTAACCGAGACGGAGAGTGGGCGGGAGTGGCAGTCGCAGATTGGGCTAAAAATTCCGCAATTAAGTGGGGAATTACCTCTGTATCCGTATCCGAACGGAATTTGTGTCCTCTGCTTTTGAGTTCTTCGCGCAACTCCCGATAATTTTCAATAATGCCATTTTGCACCACCGCCACTCGCATGGCAGTATCCATATGAGGATGTGCATTATACTCTTCTGGCTTGCCGTGGGTAGCCCAGCGTGTGTGTCCGATGCCAATTTGGGCTGGGTTTTCATTACCTGCTAGTTTTTCCCGCAAGTTCTGAAGCTTCCCCTTCGCCCGCACGCAATGAACATCACCCTCCCAAACTGTGGCAATGCCAGCAGAATCATACCCCCGGTATTCCAGTTTTTCTAATCCTGCCAATAAAATTTCGCTAGCTGCTTGGGTACCTATATAGCCAACGATTCCGCACATTTAGCCGCAACTCCTATACTTCGATCGCGATCGTCTCATAAGACGTACTTGCTCAAAGCTACTGAGCTATCCGGATAACGTCAAGCCTGAATGAGGGACGAGCGGGGGAGTGGGAGCGTAGGGGAGCAGGGGAGCGGGGGAGCCACAGAAAATGTACATAATGGTTCCGCCTTTCCCCCTTTTCGCCACACCCTCACTCCTCCGGATATCCTAGCCCCTATCGGCTGCATAAGGGGCAAATTAGCCAAACACCTAGTCAAGAGCGAAAACAGGCCATAAAAATCGCACAATCTCCACTCAACACTAGGCATTTAGCAGTCAGTACCAAAGAAGTTGTCTAGTATGCTAAGCCCATACTGCGAGTCGTTTCAGCCCCCAGGTAAACCCGAATGCTGAGAAAGTCAGTAGGACAAGCAGTTTCGCACCGCTTGCAGCCTACGCAGTCTTCTGTACGGGGAGATGAGGCAATCTGGGCGGCTTTGCAGCCATCCCAGGGAACCATCTCCAGTACGTCAGTTGGGCAAGCCCGGACGCATTGAGTGCAGCCAATGCAGGTATCGTAGATTTTTACGGAATGAGACATGGAATAAAGACTCCAAATGAAGGCTCAACAACTGCAAGTATCTGCTTTGGGCAGATTTGAACGATAAGCTTCTCAGGATCGAGACTTAGTTTACCGCAGGGCTTTCAGCCACTTGTGCAAAAGTCAGCAAAACTTTAAAGAACGTAATACACGCTCATGACCCAGCGGGGGAGCGGGGGAGCTAAAAGTCAAAAGAAAGGGGTTAGGGGTTAGGGGCTAGGGATTAGGGAGACGGAAGAGGGAGAGGGAGACGGAAGAGGGAGAGAGAAGAGAGAAGAGGAGGAATTTTTGAATGATTGACTTTCCCTAACCCCTAATGCCTAGCCCCTAATGCCTAGCCCCTAACCCCTAACCCCTCTCCCTCTGCTTGCCTGAGATTTTTACGAAAACTTAAAAATTACTTGCTGTTGCGATCGCTTACTCTTAATCATTTTGAGGTTATGCTGCATCCAGCCAGAACTATACGCCGAAATTGAAAATAGTAAGTTTGGCTGGACATAAAATCCTCATACTTTTGGTATCTATCTTAGGGTAGATATAATCGATAATCGTGTTAATCTATACTAGCTTTCTTGTGAAAATTACTGGCACAAATATACCGCTAGAAATGGCTGGTATACTTCCCATTTTCATCTAAAAAACGATCGCAAAGTCAAAAAAAATAATTTTTTGGAAGTGGGAACCCAGTCTTTTAAAACACCGTCAATTCGGGGTAACGTATCTACCCTTCTGTACTCAACAGAAGCACAGAAGATAAAACGTTGTCAAAATTTATTTGCGGGAGAGAGATTGTATGTCGTTAAGTGTGAAAGACGTTTTTGACGAAGGTTACTACAGCAAAAAGTATAAGAAGGAGATCGACAAGGCCAAGAAAGAAGGGAAAGTCAAGGATGCCAAAGAACACTACGAGAAAATTGGCAAGAAGGAGGACTTTAACCCCTGCGAAGCGATTGATGTTGTCAAATACCGGGAACAGAATAAAGATGTTGACGATGCGATTAAAGCAGGTGAATTTGGCGAAGCCACAGCGATCGATCACATTCTGAAGATCGGCGACAAAGAGGGGCGCGGGCTCGGTACCGATTACTTCAATGTCAAAGGATATGCGGAAGCTAATCCGGATGTAAAGGATGCCGCCTCTAAAGGTGAAGTCGGTTACTTGGAACACGCCATTAAATATGGAGAAAAAGACGGTCGCAGTGTCGGCGCTGGATTTGACGCCAAGTTTTATGGTAAGAAAGACGATGTTAAGAAAGCGATCGAGAAAGGAGACGTCTCCAGCTCCTTCCAGTACTACATTACAAAAGGTGCGTCCGCAGGCGAAATCCCCAACGCCTACTTCGATCGAGAAGAGTACCTAAAGCAGAATAAAGATGTCGCCGACGAAGTTACAAAAGGGACTATTACAAATGTGTTCCAGCATTGGAATGCCTATGGAACCAAAGAGAATCGTGCCTTTAACCCCCTGATCGATGTCAATCTGTACCTACAAGAAAATAAAGATGTCGGTGACGCTGTTAAGAGTGGCGAATTCACCGTCTACCAACACTTAGTTACCTTTGGGTTAAAAGAAGAGCGTACTATCAGTAAGAAGTTCGACTTCAAACTTTACAAGGAACTGAATGAAGGCGTACAAGATTCCCTCGACAAGGGTAAATATACTAACGCCTTCGAGGAATACCTTTTGGAAGGTAAAGATAAAGGTTACATCGCATCTCCTGACTTTGATGGTGCTACCGACAAAGAAGGTTTGCTCAAAATTGCCTTGGAAGGAAGCGGTACAGGTAGTGGCAACAAGCAAATCATCATCGCTACCGATGACGAAGATGTTTTGCTCGAAGTTGAGGAAGGCAAAGGTGCCGGCGTCCTCATCGGTGGCAAGGGCGACAACCTGATGATTGGTGGAAAAGAAGATGACGTACTCATCGCAGGTGAAGGGAGCGCTTACCTAATTGGTGAGGCAGGTAACGATGTTCTCTACGGTGGCTCTGCCGATGCTTATCTCTTCGGTGGCGATGGCAATGACGTATTGATCGGCGGTAGCAAGAGTACTGTCCTTTATGCCGGTACTGGTAAAGATACCCTCGTGGGCGGCACTGGCAAAGACACTTTTGCGATCACTAACAGCCCGAAAGATACCAAGAGCAGCAGCGACACCATGTCCGGTGGTAACGGCACCGATACTATGTCCGGTGGTAACGGCACCGATACTATGTCCGGTGGTAACGGCACCGATACTATGTCCGGTGGTAACGGCACCGATACCATGTCCGGTGGTGGCAGCACCGATACCTTAACTGGTGGTAACTACACCATCTACAACTTCGATGCAGAAAAAGACAAGTTATGTGTAGCTGACTTTGGCTATGGGGATGCAGAAGAGGTGTTGGACGACATCCTCAAGAGCGGTCAATCCAGCAGCGGTACTTACTTCACCGTCTTTGAGTTCAGCAAGGAATACAAAATCACCCTGTTCAGTAATGGCGAGCTGACTGCGGACAACATCACAGTCGGTACGAACGGGCTACCTTCTACTAAGCTCAGTTCTAAGATCGAAACTGGGGACTATGAAGCGATCGCTAAGATTAAGGGTCTGCCTCCCGGACTCGCTATGCAGATCGATAAGGGAATGAAGTCTCTCGATGAGCTTCCTCCTCCTTTTAGCGGCAGTGGAAGTGATGTCGTCGGTGGCGGCGGCACCAATCCGATGATGGGTGGTGGAATGATGGCTGCAATGATGTAAGACTTGCTCAAAGTCTTCAGGGTTATCCCCTGATGCCAAGAATCAGGGGATTTCTACAAGCAGGATCGGAAAATTTAGGCGATAGGTCATTCATCCCTCTTTTGCGATCGCACTTTTACCGAAAATTGGTGCGATCGCTTTTTGTTTTCGAGGTTAATATTTGTAAACAGCTTCGCTTGTTAAACCCAACAGTTCATGCTTACCCGAATCAAAAACATCGCCACCAAACTAGCACCGCGTCTGATTGAAATTCGCCGCCATATCCACTCTCACCCAGAATTAAGCGGTCAAGAGTACCAAACAGCTGCTTATGTGGCGGGAGTTTTGTCTTCCTGCGGTCTCCACGTTAAAGAAGCAGTTGGCAAAACCGGAGTCATCGGCGAACTTGAGGGTAAAAAGGAGGATGCTGGACTGCTGGCAATTCGGACGGATATGGACGCCCTACCCATTCAGGAACGCACTACCCTCGATTACGCCTCTCGCGAAGCGGGAGTTATGCACGCCTGCGGTCACGATGTTCACACTACAGTCGGTTTGGGAACGGCAATGGTTCTCGCGGAACTGGGAGAAGAGTTTGCGGGTAATGTTCGCTTCCTGTTTCAACCGGCAGAAGAAATTGCCCAAGGTGCTAACTGGATGGTGCAAGATGGGGTGATGGATAAGGTACGCGGCATTTTTGGCGTTCACGTTTTCCCGACGATTCCGGGGGGGTCGGTAGGCATCCGGTACGGTGCTTTAACAGCAGCGGCAGACGATCTGGAAATTATTATTATTGGTGAATCGGGTCACGGCGCTAGACCTCACGAAGCGATCGATGCTATTTGGATCGCTGCACAAGTAATTACTACTCTCCAACAAGCGATTAGCCGCACGCAAAATCCCTTGCGCCCGGTAGTGCTAACTATTGGTAAAATTTCTGGCGGACGTGCGCCGAATGTGATTGCCGATCGAGTGAAGTTGCTGGGAACTGTGCGATCGCTGCACCCAGAAACCCGTCAAGCCTTACCTGGCTGGATCGAACAAATTGTCGCCAATGTCTGTCAGGCTTACGGTGCTAGCTATGAATTAAACTACAGGCAGGGCGTGCCGGGTGTGCAAAACGATCCTCTCCTGAATCAGATGTTGGAAACGGCGGCAAGGGAAGCTTGGGGAAGCGATCGCGTCATTATTTTACCCGAACCTTCATTAGGCGCGGAAGACTTTTCTCGTTATCTCGAATACGTTCCCGGTGCGATGTTTCGTCTCGGTGTCGGCTTGAAAGACAAACAAAATTACCCCCTACACCATCCTCAGTTTGAGGTGGATGAATCTGCGATCGTTACCGGTGTTGTCACTCTCGCCTATGCTGCCTGCAAATACTGGCAGGATAATTAATTACTCCCTGACCGCGCAAAGAATATGTATGCTTTGGGGGGAGTGGGGGAGCGGGAGAGTGGGGGAGAAAAGAACAACAGGTAACTTGCGATCGATCGTCTTACGGCGGTCAGGGAGTAAAAATTAAAAATGAACGCCCAATTATGTTTAATTTTTAATTAAACTTTTTCAATAGTGATATTACCAGGGTTAAATTTATATTGGTTTTTTGGATTTACCTCTCTGAAGATATACCCAACGAGAAGGAATCAAGCCAAATTGCTCTAATTCCTCAGAGGGATGCAGCGCATCCTTGCTTTTATTTAAGGTACTGGTAATGCAAAAATGGAGAAATATTCGATCGTATGGCATCACCTACACCACTTCTCGGTACGGATTTGATCGACTGTGCTAAAGCCAATGCAAAGCAGGGAATTGAAACCGCTACTCATCTGTGTGGCTATGGAAAAGATGTGAATACTTTTCAGAAAAAACTACAGCAAGCTTGTGAGGATATAGGGGTAGAAATTCACGAATTGAGTGATTTGATTACAGATCGACAAACAGTAAAAGAAAAAGGGGGAATTGAAATCGCACCTGAAACGCCAACAGAGCTTTAATAGGAAATTCCCTTCATCCATATGCCCGTTATGCTAAGGCCAGAATGGGCAGCGAGAACAACCTTGTATTTTCTGGATTGGTGTAATTATTCACCGTAGGGCAGTCAGCCGTCAGCTAATGCGACCGAGAGCGCCTAAGTTTCCGTAGCCTTTGTTAAACTGCTTCGAGTCAATTCCTCCCAAAGCTCTGGGCTGATACCTGACAGCTGAATGCTTACGGATTGGTTGAGCTTTTGCGGAAATTAAGCTAGGTTAAAGTAATCCCTGTCTCGATATGGCTCTGAAAACCCCAACAAGCAAATGGAAACTACTGATTGGCAGAATATAATAGCGGTCACTCTGGCGATCGTCATTGTCCTGGGCGCATTTTTGATGATGTTCACAAACGTTTGGACTCCCAAAAAAAAGAAATAAAGTCTACCTCGATCTCTCGTGTCCTATCCAATTTATTTATATGATTGATTTGAATACCTTATCTGAGTTTTCACGCGCCCACTGCGTTGCTATTTGTGCGTTTTTGGTTCCTGCAAACTTGGTTTTGACTTTGCAGACACTGATTCTGGCAGTACTCGATCGCCCGCAAGTGCAGATAGCTGGAGCTGCTGTAATTGCCTGGATTCCTGCTTTATTGATGATACTGCACGTATTTACCTGGTGGGCGATCGGGGTGGTCATGGCCCCTACCTACATCCTGCTGTGTCTGGGAAGTATTTGTCTGGTCATCAATATCTGGACGATCGCCCGTCCCAAAAGCATCAGTCGATGGTTCGGTATAATGCGATCGAAAGCTGCGATCGGCTTTGGATTCGAGAAATAAGATGAGCAAGGGGACGCCCCCCTGTTCTCGCAATAACCGCGCTATGTGCTGAAAATGACCCATCTGCACCAAATTTACTTTCAGTAAATCTTTTACTTGTGATCTGAATCACTTATATTTGTTAGATCCAGTCACGTTATCCACAGTAAATACATCACTAAATTTTTATATTATTATCACATTTACATTAACTCATTTATCACTGAGAGCCCCCAATCAATACCGGATATTATATAGTGTTCAGTTCAGGCGAATGCTATGGGTTCTCTACTTAAAATTATAGGCGTATTTAGTTTAATTGTGGGAGTTCAATTTGTATATGTCGAATCCAGCTTAGCAACGATAAGCTCCGGCAAAGCGATGCAGCTAGAGAATTACGAGCCTCCCAATCAAGGTAGCCCCGACTCCAGCCAAGGTGCGGGAACGCGCTAAAGAGTAATTATAAATCAATAATTATTATTTGTTCCCGTTCGTTTATGATTAGCTACTGGTATATTATCCTCGTCTCAAATATTTAAATAAATCGCTACAGCATCGCCAATTTATAAATTGATATTCAACTGATTTCGCAGCGTTGACAGGGGCGTTTCCCATAAAGTATTCCACTGAATGCCAAATAAAGGTTGCGCTTGTTGTCCTAGCAACCAACCCTTGACCGAAAAGCGAGACGCAAGCCCCTGGCTTTAGACATGGGGATAAGTCGATAAGCGACTTTAGTCGCCGTCTCGATTTCCGTTTAGACTCGAATTGCGTTAAACTAATTGACGTAGAGGTTTTCCAAGTTAAATGATAGTTTGAGAATTTAAAGCTCAAGGGAAAACAACTCAATACCAAGCCATTGATGAAGCAATTAGGACTGCTCAATTTGTGCGAAATAAATGTCTCCG
>NZ_JACJPW010000054.1 GCF_014696265.1 Aerosakkonema funiforme FACHB-1375
AGGGTCACACCAACTTAATGGCACTGCCATCAAGGATTCGATGAAGCAGGAAGGAAACGTCAAACTCTCTATCAATCAGGCTTTCGAGGTCTGTGAGTAAGTTTGAGCAAGTTTTCCAGAACGGCTATTGCCTTTTACAAGAAAGATCGGCACCAGTCTTTTAGTTCCCCGTTTTCAGATTGGGGATGAAAGACGACACCCGCCTGGGTAATTGCTATATAGCGATCGTCACCTTTTTCGCGATCGCTGCTCTTGACTGCACTAAAGTTTTCGGGTACTATTTATATAATGGAAATATTTTCTAAAATAATAAAAAAGCACAAAATACCATTATTACATAGTACCATAGAATTGGTTGACTGACAAGAGTCTCGTCGCCTCAAATCTATGAAAGAGGACATCAGCCAACCGTGTCATCCTTGCTTGAGATTATATTTAAAAGTTAGGTCAGACCTTTGATAAATCATGTTTTTACCGTAACTACGAACACACCGGATCTAGCTACCAAAAAACCCGGATCTAGTGCGCTCGCTCAATTCTGGACTATTTACCCATACTTACGCACACCGCTTGGAACTGGCTGATGGGGGGGACGGGATGACGAGTGGCGATCGCCGCGTCTTTATCTCACTGAAACTGGGCGCAACCGGACAGTTTAAAATTTTACTGTGGCTCTCAACACAGTCCCAATTATTATTGTTTTGCTCTTTAGCTAGAGTAATATCAAATAGGAAAATGTTTGCTACACTTAGTTTGCTTCTAATATTGAGTATTGTTTGTTTAACACATACTTGTGGAAGAACTCCAAGACGACTGAACTATTTCCTATTAGGAAATATATTCGTAGCAAACATTTAGGTCATTGCTCTAAACCCACCTGAATGACAGGCACTCCAAACTTCCCCGTTATTCTTGTCAGCGAAGAAGCTTATGAACTCTCCACAAATGAAACGATGGGGAGCAAGTATAAGTTTTGGTTTAAACATGAAAAATTGGGTCTTTGTCTGTATAAACAAGCGCGAGAAAACTTAGGCGAAGATTGGGCTGAGAAAGTGGCATCCCAGTTGTGCTTCCTCTTGGGACTCCCTCACGCTGTTTATGAACTAGCAGAAACTTGGGAAGGAAATCGCGGTGTCGTTTCACCCAACTTTTTACCAATCGAAGGAGGGACGCTCGTTCATGGTAACGAACTTCTCACCCCCATCGTACCGAATTACCCCACCTCTGGAACTTACGGGGTGACACAACATACAATTGATATCGTACTAAGCGTTATCTCAGACGATTCTGTGAACCTTCCTATTGGTTGGACAGCACCAGAAGGCATCCAAAGCGCAGTGGAAGTCTTTGTCGGCTATCTCCTGTTAGATGCCTGGATTGGCAATGGCGATCGCCACCACGAAAACTGGGGAATTGTAAGAAGTAAAGCAGCGTCTAATTCTGTGGAAACAATTCATTTAGCACCCACATTCGACCATGCCTCAAGTTTAGGTCGTGACCTATCTGATGAACAAAGGCAGAAACGTTCAGTAGAAGCTTATGCCAACAAATGTTTCTCAGCATTCTATGAGAATGTTGGCGACAAAAAGCCCCTCAAAACTTTTGATGTCTTTCACCGCGTTGCTCATCGTTATCCTCAAGCTGCCCTTATGTGGCTGTCACGACTTGAAAGTATTTCCAAAGAAAATATAGTAGAGATTTTTAATCGGATTCCTAATACTCGCATTTCGTCTATTGCAGCAGAGTTTGCCCAAAAAATTCTGGAATTCAACCAACACAAACTACTTACTTTAAGGGATTCACTACTTTGAATAAACTCAAAACACTATTTTTGGCTTGGCAAGACCCTAATAGTCGCTCCTGGTTTCCCATTGGTCGGTTAACTTTTGACGGAGCGAACTACCAATTTGTCTACACGCAAGGTGCTAAAGAAGCTCAAGAGAAATGCGGTTTTCAACCTTTGTTATCGTTTCCGCGTTTAGATGAGGTCTATACATCAACCCATTTATTTTCTGTATTCTCTAATCGGTTGATGCCTCGAAGTCGTCCCGATTACTCAAGTTTTATCCAATGGCTGAATATTCCGGAACATGAAGATGGCCCAATTGCTATGCTAGCCCGCAGCGGTGGGCAAAGAGAAACAGATACACTCACTGTTTTTCCATGTCCTGCACCAGATGAAGAAGGGCGTTATCATCTTCACTTTTTCTCCCACGGACTGCGACACTTGCCCCAATCTGCTATTGAGCGAATTAATCGCTTTGAACCTGGAGAAAAGTTGTGGTTAGCTCATGAATTTCAAAATACTTTTGATTCCCAAGCATTAACTCTCAACACAGAAGACCACTACATCGTCGGGTATTGTCCACGATACTTGAATAGTGAGATTTTTGAGCTTCTACGGAGGAATCCCAGTCTGGTAGAGGTGCGTGTAGAGCGTGTCAATCAACCGCCGACACCGCTCCAGTTTCGCTTGCTGTGTAACCTGAGTGCGAGGTGGAGTGAGGAAAATCGTCCCTTTTCTGGTCTTGAGTATCAGCCGCTTATAGCTGCGGCGGCAATTGCCATGCCCTGAAAGAGTTTCAGCAGATCTTCTTGACCGATCGCCTGTAGCTGTTTTGTGCTAATTTATTAAAAGCTAATTATCCAAAAAGCTAAATTTAGCTTTTTAGCTTTTGATGTATTTAGCTTTTAATTGATTTAGCTTTTAATAAAAGAATAAATTAATAGATTTAGCTATTTAGTCAAAGCTATGCTCACCATCGCGTTCGCCTCCTTATCGGGAGGCCAAGGTAAAACTACCGCCGCCCTCTTTCTGGGTCGCAGGCTAGCAGCACTGGGTTATTCGACCCTGATGATTGATGCTGACCCCCAGCACAACCTGACAACCTATCTGGGATTGGAACTGCAACCCAATCAACCCACGCTGCTGGAATGCCTGAAGAAGTCTGTAGCGGTAGAAGACGGCATTTATCCGATTGAGGGAAACGACAACCTGTTTTTGATTCCAGCGGATGACCAACTCGATACGGTGCAGGACTATCTCTCTAATAGTGGGGTGGGGGCGACCCTGCTGTTGCGTCGTCTAGAACAGATCGCCAGTGCATTTAAGATCTGCGTAATTGATTCTCCCCCGCAGCGATCGCAGATTTGTTTAACCGTAATTGGGGCAGCTGATGCGCTGGTGATTCCAGCAGAAGCCTCTGTTAAAGGATATGGTTCTTTGGTACGGACGCTCGACTTGCTGCAAACTTTACAGGAAGTGAAAGCCACAAACGCTCAAGTTCTGGGGGTGTTGCCATTTCGCGATCGCTGGATTGGTAATACACAGACCAACGAAAGCCGTCTGGCTGTTGAAGGAATGCGAGAAGAGGTGGGGAAAGAATTGGTTCTCCCCTCAATTCGAGAATCAGAACGTTACAAGCAGGCAATTAACAAGCGCAGCACACTGCAACAGATGGGGTATGCCGACTTGGAGTATCCCTTTGAGGTGCTGTTGGACAAAATCAAACAACTGTTGAAGTAGGAGGCAGCAATGTCAGATAGCGTATTAGACCGGATTCGCCAAAACCGCAAGCGGGCGGTTGTGCCAGAGAGAAGTGATTCCTTGGTTGCTTCCTTGCCATCCTCTGAAGCAGTTACCCCAGATGACACTACCCCAAAAGAGAATACTGGAGCCACTTTAGAGGAATTAAAGCAAGAGTTGGCTAAGTTACCCAAAACTCGTCGCCACTCTGCGATTGTTCTTGAGGAAGAAATCGATACAAATTTGACCCGATTTTGCAAAGACCAAGGGATAACAGTTGAGGTATTTTTGGAAGCGGCATGGATGCTGGCTGCTGCTGATGAAGCGGTGATGTCGCAGATTATGGCAGAAGCCAAGCGCCGTTATAAGCAGCGCAAACAAGCTGGTAAGTTGCGACGGCTGATCACTATGTTGGAAAAACAGACTTAGAACAAAGTTTTCATTGTTAAAGAAACCGGGTTTGGAGCGTAAGTCCCGATCCGAACCATCGTTCATCTACCCAGGAAAACGCCTGACCCATAGGCCGCGATAGCTGCGTGGGCGTCCTCGCAACGGCTGATAAACACGTTCCTCGCCCAAGAGTAACCATTCTCCTGGGTCGCCGCTATGCGAACGCTGGTGTTTAAGTAGCGGTCTAGATTTCAGGGTCGAATGGCACGAAGTTAAGCTCTAAGAGGGGGTAAGGCAGGGGGCAGAAGTAAAGAGAAGTAAGAATAATCAAAAATACTAAAAATGCCCATTTATGCCTTTTAATCCGATTTTTACGCTAATAAACCTAATTTTCGTTCTTTAAACTCTACCTTTTGCCCTCTGCCTTATCTTAGCGTCATTCATTTCATAGTCTAGTTAGAATATAAAATTATTTATATATTTCCATGTCAAAACCGTATAAACCAATTTACAATTATAAAAAATAGATTTTTTAAGGTAGTAAACCGACGTGAAAATCGAACTACCCACACTAGAGCAGATTTCCGCAGGTCTAATCCAGACTTCTCAGCAGCAGGGGCGGCTTTATCCTTACCCTCAAAACCTGCAACTGGGTTACGACAAGGTTGTTTTGGCATTTTTACTGGCAGACAAGTCACAATCCGCCCCAGCGAGCGTGCCGGAGTTTTACCAGGATTGGTGCGAAAAGCCTTTTGAAGAATGGGGAGTAGAAGTTGACGAAGAGATCGATGGCTCAGATACGTTGCTGTTCCTGGGGGAACCAACTGAACTAACTATCGAGTTGGCAGAAGCCTTTGGTGGAAGCACTCTTTCTCAAGAGCAGTCCAGAATAGCAACTATCTTGCTGCAACGATGCCAAGCGCATCCACAAGGGGCGCAAATTTATACGAAGTTCCGTAGGTTTATTGTCGAGCATCCCGTTTTGTCCAATCAGGAGTTAGTAGAGGCCAAAGGCTACTTTGGACTGGGGATTGGGCTGTCCGATTTGTTAGAGGAGTGCTACGAAATAGCGCCAAGTTGCTACCAATTGGAGGGAAACTTCTATGCCTGCCCCTACTGTCACGCACTAGCCGCAGTAGATCGGGAACAGGCGATCGCCAACCCCAACTGCAATCGCTGCCAACCTGGACGGCGACTCAAGAAAAAAGTCAAACTTTCCAACGATTGTCTTAAGCTCAAACGTGGGATTGAACGTTTTTGGTTTTACCCAGGGCGGGCCGAAATTCGACTCTACGAGAAATTAACAGAACTAGGGCTACAGGTTGAGCTTTACCCAGAGAGAGATCGCTACGACTTGCGGGTGACGTTTCCTGACGGCAAAGTTTGGGCATTGGATCTCAAGGATTACTCTAACCCCTACCTATTATTAAAGCGTCTGGGCGACGAACCCATTCCCAAAGATCCGCCTTGGGATGAAGCCTATATTGTCATTCCCAACGAACGCAAGAAAGAGCGTCCTGCCTATCTCAAAGAACTTAAATCGCGCTGGCGTTGGCAGGATGTAAGACCCGTTTTTGATGATGCTATTTTCGTCTTAGCCAAAAAGAAATTAGAGGAATTTCCCGTGCAACGGACGGCTCAAGCGCCGCCCACAGGTGAGGGCAGCACGTCCTCCTCAAAAATCACCTCTCGCACTAAAAAAAGGAAGAGAGAACATGAGAGAAACTAGGTCTTGGAGATCGAAAGCAAGCGCTACGCTACAAGAGTCAGCCAAGCTCCCCAGAGACCAGATTGAAGCCTTGCTAGATGTGGAATTAGCTCTGTTTGCCATTGAAAAGCTCGGACTTCAATCAGAACTCGATACAGCTACTTCTGTTTGGTTGCTCATCTCCAGTCGATTTTATTTGTTTCCGCCTTTAATAGCTTTAGTAGAGACGGCAGAAGCAAAAAGAACACTGTTCAATTTGAGGCAACTCCTGCACTACTTATCAAACGAAGATACTGTAGAGCAGTCAGTCAGAGCATACAGACAGATTCCTTCCAAGTATCGAGCTTATGAGATTGATGATGCTTATCGGTTCTCTCGTAAATCTATGCCTGCCGTCTGGGGCAACCGTTTCGAGCGCTTTGAGGACTTACTGAGCAATAAACTCAAGTATCGCACTCGAACCGTTAAATACGCCGAACCTGGTAAGGAATATTCATTTCGTTCTCAAGAATCTGCTTACAGTGTCAGAATTCCCCAAGATTTTCCCCGCTATCAGGGAAAGACTATCTCCTTGCACCGCGAACACACTCCCGCGATCGCCATCACACGAGCAGAAATGGAAGAGGCAGCAGAGCTTTTAGACCAAAACAGCGAAGATAAATACAGAAAGGAACAATTACAAAAAATCATTCTCGAACACTTTCAAGAAATGGGGTTTGCGGCCACCGATTCGATTGTCTTTGATGGAGTAAAACACTTAGTTGGGCTGCTCAATGCTGGCAAATCCACACTCATTGAAATTTTAACTGTAGCACTGATAAAAAAAGGACACCGAGTTGGCGTAGTCTTTAACGAAGTTGTTACCTGTCTGAGAATGGCGACGCTTTTAAAAAAGGCTGGAGTGCGGGTATCAGTTGTCATCGGTCAAAGAAATCGAAAAGTTCATTTAGAAAACTGGCATAGTGTCAGTGGTGGACTAGATGGTTTTGAACACTTATCAACAGCTTGTCCTTTAAGCAGTTACTTTCAACCTTCAGTTCCCACATCACCTCCTTGCTTTGAGTTGAGACAAATTCGAGCAGATGATGATAGTAATAATGAAGATAGCAATAATAAATTCGAGGGGGAGAGAATCTGCCCTTTAATCGGCCAATGTCCTAGACATCGAGATGCTAATCAACTAGCAGATGCTCAAGTGATTTTGACGACAGTAGCCGCCGCTATTTTCACTCGTCCGTTACCTCACGTCAGTCCGCAATCAATTAATTATTACGAATTGATGTATCGCACTTGCAGCGTTGTTTTTTTTGACGAGTGCGATAAAATTCAATCTAATTTAGATTCAACTTTTCTACCAGCAATCAAACTGATTGAGCGGGGAAGTAATGGTTTTCTCGACCAAATCGTAACTTGGACGCGCTCGCAGAAACTCCGCAACTCTCGAAATGACTTGCGACAAGTTATTTTTGGACAATTCAATCATGCTATCCAAAATGCCGATACTCTAGTTGATAACATCTGTACCCAGTTGCAACTCTCACCTGATGAGAGTGAATGGTTGGCCAAACGGCAGTTTTTTACTTGCTCGTCTCTGGCCAGAGATTTCGTGTTAGAAATAGCCAAGGCTCAAGGTATCGATACTGAATCAAGCACGTTTATTCTTGATAAAAATCCGGTTTATCAAGAATTAGCTGAGTTTCTTCGGGGTGATTGGAAAAGTTCTTGGTTAGCTGAATATGCTATGAGGTTGGCCAAAGAAAACTATCAAGAACAGCAGGTTACACTCTCCCTGATCCAGAAAAAACTTACCGACCAAGGTTGGTTGAAAACAATAAAAGATCGATGGGGATTTAGCTGTCGATTCGCCTTGTTTCTAAAGCTGGTACTTTTCGTCTGGTTTTTTCAGCAGGCAGTGACGACAGCTTATGGACTGGGCGAACAAGTCGATAGCGCTCAGGAGGTTGTTTTCTTTAATCGCATTCCCCGCGATTTTTATGGATTAGTACCAGGATTAGCATCTGGTTTAGTTTGTGGATTCAAACTGGAACGACAAACAAATCAATTGACTCTTTGGTATTTTCAAGCTTTAGGACAGGGACGTTGGCTTTTAGAAAATTTTTCCCAGGTGTTTGCTAATGAAGGGACTTTTGGCGCACACGCTTTGCTACTGTCCGGTACAAGTGTAGCTCCTCAAAGCCCTGTGGATCATATTAATTGCCCAGTAGATTACCTCCTCCGTCCGAAAGAACGCAGTGCCACAGAAGCAATTTCTCAAAGTAGTTTCTACTTTTCTCCCTGTTATTGGGCTGATGGGAAATCCGTTCGCGTTTCTGGGGTGGATTCTAAAGAAGAATCACTGTTACAAATTGTGCGCTCGCTGCTGCGTCAAAATGACTGGTTGCAACGTGATTTTGATGCTCTGCCTGAAGGTCGAAAGCGTCTGATTTGGTATGTCAATAGTTACGAACAAGTTGAGTTTGTTTACAATGCAATTTTAACAATTGATACTCTCGGAGAATGGAATAAGCGCGTTGCAGCTTTAACAGCTAGATCGCCTCTTGAGGAAATAGATGAATCTTTGATTCCGCGTGGTAACGTGGAAAACTTTGCTCAGACGAATCGAGCTATTCTGATTGCACCAATAGCAGCGATCGGGCGAGGGAAAAATATCCTAAATCAGCAAGGACTGAGTGCCTTTGGTGGAGCTTACTTTCTAGTTCGTCCCCATCCTGCACCTGACGACCTCGATTACAAATTTCGGTTGGCATTGTGTAGAGAAAGAAAGGCGCTAGCAGAAGAGAGAGAGGGGAAACTGCGCGAAGCTGCTGAAAATTGGAAAAGTGAAGGCTATCGCCTGTTTCTCAAGAGTCTCGACACTGTGTTGCAGTATTCCCACAAAGGGTTAGAAAAAGATGTCCGAGAAGGACTGATTTGGAGCCAGATGGTACTGACGTGGCAGGCGATCGCCCGTACCATTCGCGGCAATCAACCGACGCTAGTTCGGTTTATCGATGCAGCCTGGGCCCCCAACCTGGCTGAAAAGAAACCGGAAACTGAGCAAGACTCCTTACTTAAAGGATTTGAGTACGTCCTTCGTCCCTACTTTGGCAAGACAAGGACAGCTTTTGACACGCGGGAACTCGCTCTCGTGCGATCGCTCTATGAACCTTTTTATCGTGCATTGGAGAAAATCGATGGCATCAAAATCTAGCACAATTCAACTGTTTGCATTGCAAGTACCAACCCAAATCTCGCTCCCATTTGATTTGTATGCACTGACTCTTCCTAAACACTGGAAGGAACTATTTAATCGGTTACAACAACACAAGCTGGGTAAGAATTATGTCTTGCCACCCGTTGAATGCCTCAACCAAGTCCTTCAACTGTTGGTAGACAGTATTTTGTTCTCTTCTCCAAATGCGTTCCGACTTAAATCTTCTGCTAGATGGCTCTATTTCAACACTGAAAAGATAGACACTGCCTATATTGCTACTGCTGTAAAAACCTGGCTGAACGTCTCCTTTAAGAATTGCAATTCTTTAACAGACGATGACATTGCTAAAATTCAGGCTATCTCTGGTAGTGATTTGCAAGTCGGAAAAGTGCAACTTCCCCAGCCAGTATGGGACATTAAAGATGGAAAACTAAATCTTGACGATTTGTACTATGATTTGATTCCTTATCTTTTAGCAAGCGCAGTAGCCAAAAGCCCTCTTGCTTTGATTAATCCTAGAACCAATGAGGAATTTGAAAAAGTAAATTTTCGCGAAATTGTCTCGGCTGAATCTGGCGCTAAAGAAGTCATTAGCTGGCCTCCGATGCAAGCAGTTAAAACCAGAAAAAAAGAAGGCAGTGAAGAAAAGGAGACAACAACACATTACTACTCATATTGCTTGACATTCGTTCTCCATTACAGTACAAGTGGAGAACCATACATCATTTGCGACTATAGTATTAAGCGGTGGGTTAGTTGGGAATTTAAATATCTGCCTTCAGGCGCAACAGTCTGCATCAAACCTACGAAATCCACAAGATTTGCTGCCTGTAAATTGAAGTATATGGGCAAGGAGAAAGATATAGATTTTGAAAGCAATCTTGCGCGTTTAGTTAAGGAACTTGACTTCCGAGATAAATTTACTGCTAAAGATGTAATTCAAAACCCTTGTAAAAAAGATGAACTTGCTTGGGCAGTAACTTACAGCAATACTATGTCACCATCCCATAATACAGATGTTGGCTTTTTCCCTATAGATCATGAAATTTTTCTCCAAGCCTGTATGGAACGATTTAAAGAGATTTTTGGTGACAAGTTCCCTCTTGTAGAAATTTATTCGCATTGTGCTAACAATAAAGCATTAAGAAAATCAGTTTCCCACTACAAAAAGGTAACTGAATTTATAAAATCTCACTTTGCAGAGCAAACTAATACTCCTCCATTTTATATCGCACCCAATCTGAAGTTGGTGTTGTTAGCCCAAAGCAAAGAAGCTGAGGATTTGATACCACTTCTGGCGAGGAAGTATAAAATTAATGATGTAATTGTGCAGGAACTTGGCTCTCTTGGTGCAGAGTTACCCGGTAAAAAATGGGATATAGACTGCAAAAACAGAATTGAACAATTTCAAAAGAATCAAGAATTAAGAAAAAATATTTCCTCAGATAACCAGGCAGTAACATTAACCTTAGTTGAAATAAGACCAAAGGATCATTTTTGGAAAAATCCCGCTCAAGATCCAAAACCTTGTTTCCGTCCTGCCTTAGCAAGGATGTATAGTGTTACAGATCACTTTGTACCCAAGGACGAAAATGATGACGAAGATTCGCTCGAAATCGAAGATTTGACTGATAAAATTGCTCAGAAAGAAGCAGCAAAAGAGGCAGCGAAAAACGAAGGCAAACCCTATAAATCAAAGTCCCTAAAAAGTGAGTTTGCTCATCGCGTAGAAAATACGCTACTGAGTGGTCTATCAATGGCTGGCGCTTATGTTTATCCTACTTTTGAAACCGATAAATTCCCCTCAGATGTTGCCAGTGTAGGTGTATATCTTATCCGTTACTACATTGGTGAAAAAACTCAATATCTGCCTGTGGCAGTTCGTATGGATAAGGAAGGTATTACAGCTAAAGCCTATGGAATTAACGACTGGCTTACTTTTCATAGTTTTCAAGTAAAAATGGCATCAGGAGCCAAGGAATTCCAGGCTATTGATTTTAATAAAAGTAACATTCAATCTTGGGTATTTAATAATCTCTTCCAAGAAACTAAACAGCCAACGCTATTCTGCTTTGATGCTGCCAATCTACGCACTTGTGGTTTAATATTTCTCCAGAAGCAGTTTTGGCAAAAGCACTCTCTCGCTTTTGATACAGGTGAAAATATTACCTTCCCTTCCATTTCAGAATACCCTAACGTTCGCGTAGCCTCTATTATTACGCCTAATACATTAGAGGTTCCTATCTATCGCGTTTGCGATGAAGAGGGGGAATTAGCAGGACACACCGCAGGTGTTTTTTATCCCTCGTCTCAAAACGCTGAATGTGGATACTACTACTTGAGTAATCAGCGTCCTGAGTCTCGCAGTGGTGGTATTCTTCAGGAGAGTAAATTAATACCGATGGCAAAAACAAGAGGTGAAAAAAAAGGCGAACTGAAGAAGCCAAAGCCCTATGCACAAGGTTATAATCCTCGTGGCGTTTTCCTCAACCTTACTCTTCAAGAAAAGGATTGCTTTAGTGATTGGGCAAGTTTCGTTCAATGTTTGCGACTTTACGGATTAATCCATTATCTCGGTGCTACAACATGGCCTGCTCCACTTCACCTTGCTGCTGGGCTTGATGATTATAGACCAATCCATGCGATTCGCGAACCCTAACCCTAGTTATAGGGATAGAAATAGTTAGGGGTCAAACTGGCAACCTCCAGTTCTACCCTAACTATTTCTGAATTTATCAAGCTGCTTTTTCTCCAAAAGACTTTAGCCGTTTTAACCACTCCTGCCAGTAGTCGAGCAATTCTTCCCGTTTGAACGTAAATGTTTCCGCGTCTTCACCGGGAAGGGCTACGACAATTAAACCGTTAACAATTTTAGTGCCAAACAAACTCTCACCATAGCATCGATTAATTGCACCACCATAAGCTACAAGCTGTAAAGGTTTATCGTAGAGTTTTCCCACTCGTAGTTTAGGTTCTTCAGCAGCTGTCAATTCAATAGTGCATGGAACACCTTCATAACGGGCAACTAAATCAACTTTCCCGGCGTATCCTTCCATATAATTTGGCACAACTGCCTCGACCAACTGGACATCGCTAAGTTTCTCCAAAACCGATTGAACGCTATAACAATAGGGTTCAATCAAGCTGGAAGCAATCGGAGATAACCCTTGCAAATATTCCTTAACCCATTGATGCAATAGTTCTCCTCGACGACGGCTAGTTAAGGCAATGCGATTTGCTTCTGCGTTGCCTACTTTATTGCGCCAATTAGAAAGGGCAGCTACAGACTCAATCGGCTGTGTAGCCTTAAGTATTGTGGTAACGGCTGGTAGCAGAATGCCATTTTCATCTTTGTAGTAAAACCGCCCATTGATGTAGGTTGATTTCATAAATTCTGAGGTTTGAATCACTACATCAACTAGCTTCAACGGCTGGTGGATGAGATTGAGTTCGGGTAACGTTCTCCAAATGCGTGATTTTGGGTATTAGTTTAGGTATGCGTTTCAACAGACTCGGTTAAAGTGGATATGGGCTGTGTAGTCAGGGTATGGCAAGGAAATCGCTTCGGGTAGATCCAGAAAAACTAGAAAAGGTAAAAAGGGCTTTTGAGCGCACAGGATGGACGCAAGACGAACTGGCGAGTGAGGTAGATCTACGTACTCGCCAGCCAATTGGTAAGTTTCTTAGCGGCAAGACTGTTGAGCGTAAATACTTTCAAGAAATCTGCTTCAAGCTCGATCTAGATTGGAAAGAAGTTGCTCATTTACCCAAAAACGCTGAATCTGAACCAGAGGAGAAAGAGCAGAGTAATGCTCCTCCACCCCAGGATGTTGAATCTGAGCTAGCTGAGAAGGCACTGGACAATAGCTGGGATATTGATATCTTGGTGCAGAAGGCAGGAACCCTCCAGGTATCTCCAGACAAGCTCGAACAAGTAAAACAGGCTCTTGAAAATTTTCCGTCGGTAATTCAGGCTAAAGGAGATTTTGAACGCGAAAAAGCGGTGCTTCAGGAAAAAAAGCGTCGCCAAGGATATCTGGATAAGCAAGATGAAATGAGGTTAAATCAAAAAAATCTGAGTTTGGCAGAGAAGTTTAAGACACTGGCAAATAAGATTAAATTAGCTATCCAGTCAATCGAGCAATTTTTCGCAGGTGAGCCAATTGAGCGTGATGTCTTTATCAATATTTGTTCAAAGCTAAAGCAGGAATGGCGTTCAATTCTGGACATTGATTTTTTGAGAGTTATTGTCGAGGTAGTACCACAGATACGTTCGCACTACTACAACAAAATTCAAGACCAGTGCGGCACTTTGCGGATATTGGATGTTGCTCGACCGATTGAGTTAGATGACCTCTATGTTCATGTCAACATTTTGGATGAACCAATTAGTTACGCACGATTAGAGCGTTCTGACTTTCCGCAAATCTATAACCCAACAACTGATGAATTTAATCGGTGGTGCTTGGGCAATGTTCGTAATCCAGAAATACCAGGTCTAGAGGTTATAGAAAATCACTCTAAGTTAATGGTTCTGGGCAGACCAGGAGCAGGTAAAAGCACCTTTTTACAACACATAGCTATCCAATGTAATCAAGGTCAGTTACAAGCTGACCGAGTGCCAATTTTTATCCGGTTAAAAACTTTTGCTGAAGATGCTAGCGATAGAGAAGACTTTAGCCTATTACACTACATTAGCCAACAATTAGATAGCTGTGGCATTGTGAAACAATCGGTAACAGACAAGATACTAAATTACGGTAGAGCGCTGATTTTACTTGATGGTTTGGATGAAGTGCCAGAAGAGGATGGTGATGAAGTTGTAAAACAAATTCGCCGATTTTGTGAAAAGTATTACAAAAATCAGTTTATTATCAGTTGTCGGATTGCTGCTCAACATTATAAATTTCCCAACTTCACTGATGTTGAAGTATCAGATTTTAATGATGAGCAAATTGAGGATTTTGCTAAAAAGTGGTTTATAGCGGTTGACAAAAATTCAGAGGAAGAGGGTAAAGAAAAGGCAACTCGATTTATAGAAAAGCTAAATCTTCCTGAAAACCAGCCTATTCGGGAAATTGCCGTTACCCCTATTTTGTTAATTTTGACCTGTTTAGTTTTTCAATCCAAAACTGAATTCCCATCTAACCGAGCCAAGCTATATGAAGAAGGGCTAGAAATTTTACTGATAAAATGGGATGAATCCAGGGGGATAGAACGGGATAATGCTTATAAAAATTTATCTGCATTACGCAAAAAACAGCTACTAAGTCAGGTAGCAGCAATTACCTTTGAGCGTGGCGATTACTTTTTGGAGCAAGATAAACTACAGCAACTTATCGCAAACTATCTCCGCACCTTACCAGATGCCAATACTGACCCCATCCAATTGCAGCTAGATAGTGAAGCAGTGCTGAAATCCATTGCAGTCCAACATGGGCTATTGGTGGAGAGGGCGCAGCGAATTTATTCTTTCTCCCATCTGACTTTTCAGGAGCATTTTACTGCCAGAGCAATTATTGATAGTCTTAATCCACTCGCTTTGAATAGGTTGGTCAGCCACATAACCAAGAGAAGTTGGCGAGAAGTATTTTTACTAGCAGTTGGCATGATGCAACCAGCCGATCAGCTACTGTTATCAATGAAACAGCAGATTGATGAGCTTGTAGCTGATGATAAGTTACAACAGTTTCTAGCCTGGGTGAACCAAAAATCACTTGCAGTTCAGGTTGCTGACAAGCCGACTGTGAGAGCCTTTTACCTTACCTTTATTCTTGGTCTTGACCATTTCCATGTCCAACAACTTGACCAAGCTCTTAACAATGCTCTTGTCAGTGCCTCTGTCCTTGATGATGCCATTAATTATGCCTGTGTAATTAACGCTACCAAAATTTCCAGTGATGCAATTATTTTCAATAATCCTATTGGTAAGGCTTTTAATGATGCTTATAGTGAGTTTTGTAGCCTAAAAAATGATCTTGCCCTTGCTTTTGACCTTGCCCATAACCTTGCCCATAACTTTAATCGTGAACTGGTAAATGCCCTTCACCCTAAATTTAACCTTAAACTAACCCATTCGCTACAACAACTTAAAAATAAACTACCTGACCCGAATACAGATGAAGAAAAATTTATAGAATGGTGGCAAAATAACGGCCAGCTTTGGACGGATAAATTAAAGTTGGTGATGATTGAATATCGAGATTTAGGTCAGAAGAGTCAGTTCAGCGAGTACCAGAAAAAATTGCTTCAACAGTATTACTATGCTAATAAATTGTTGGTGGATTGCCTCAATAGTGGTTGTGAAGGGTCGCCCAAAGTGCGTGAGGAGATTAAGCATACGTTGTTATTACCAATATCGGAAAGTAAAACTAAAAAACATAACATCTAAACTCTTTTATTATAGGTGTCTTACTAAGAGAATGCTTGATTATATAATAAGCCAGCACCAAGCAAATCCTGCAAAAATATATAACCCGCCTGCTCCAAATCCCCTGCCAAAGAAAAAGTCAAACTCCGAATTATAATCCTACCAACCCTAATATCCAACGGCTCAATTAAAGATGTCGGATACACCAAAATCGCCTCTTCACATCCCGTCGCCTCTGCATAAGCTACCACCTGAGCAATGTCACTCGACGCAGGAGCAGTAGGAACTTTGTACTTAGTATCCAACACATATTTAGCTACCCCCGTTGCCACATCTTGCAACACCAAATCAATATCAAAATATATACCTTGACCGACATACAATCTTTCTTGAGATTTAATATCTAAATCCTGCGGTAATAAAATAGTTTCCCGATGTGCTTTCAACCACTCAGCTACAAATCGTTCGTATAGCCGCGCCATATCAACCAAAAAGGGTAACATCGATCGCTCCCCCATCTCAAAACTTGGCCCACTTTGCTCCAAAAAGAATCGACAAAGTGCGTGTAATAATCGATAATCTTCATTCAAACGGTTGTACTGTCGCCCCACACAAACTTGTGGACTCTTTGGCTGCAAAGTCACCAAACCCTGTAACAAATGATAAGCTCGGCGCACAGTTGGTAACACCCGTTCCGTACACAAACCGCTACGAGCAATACACCAAACAGTCCAAGCTAAAATCTGATTTTCTTCAACATCTGCCGTGTGTTCTTCATAATCGCACTGCACCTTAACATCCCAAGGTTTACTAATAACCTCTCGCACATTAATGCGTCCTCTTACATAAGGTAAATACTCAGTTTTAGGCAGATAAGCACAATAAAATCCTTGACGACCTCGGTTAAGAATTCGATTAGCTAAAATATCAGCCAATCGCTCATAAAAATCCTCTAGAGTCTGACAATCAAAAAGCCCTTCTAAAAAATAAAAACTCTTGAGTTCATAAGCATATTCCAACATCCCCAGGAGATTACCCAATTGCACTTTTGGACGCAATGCCAAGTGGAAATCAGGCGTTAACGGGATATGTCCCACCCATCCTCGTGCAGTTAGTCGCCATCGGTTCCCAGTCTTAGGAGAAGGGAAATCCACAGCTACCTGTGTCTCATAATTGCGCCACAAAGCTTCCCCCACCGCATCGGGAATTTCCGACCGCCCCAACAGCACCGGACTATACTCAACTAACTCAATTACCCGTGGCGGTACTGCACTCATAGGAACACCTGCTGCTTCACCTTATCCCAGCGAAACTGATTTACCTTACTCGGTTGGTCAAAGAAATACTCCTCCAAATATGGCTCAATTTCTAGTCGCCAAATACTCTCAATCTGTTCGGTTATGTTGGGTCGCAGAAAGAAACTAATACCTATTTCATAATGGGGATTTCCAATTTGTTGATTTAGTTGTTTTAACAATTGAATTAATCCCTTTACCGGAAACTCACTTGAAACGTGATAGCGAAGTAAAATTTCGTAGTTCGGGTAAAGAGAAATAAAAGCAAAGCGACGGCGCAGTGCATGGTCTACTAATGCAATTGAGCGGTCTGCTGTATTCATTGTGCCGATAATCCGCACATTATCTGGAATGCTGAAAACTTTCCCAGATGCTAAAGAAATTTCCTCCTGGCGATACTCCAATAAATACATCAATTCGCCAAAAACACGAGCAACATTAGCGCGGTTAATTTCATCAATAATTAAAACACAAATATTCTGACAGTTACCTGCTTTCTGGCAAAATTCCAAAAACCTTCCATCAACCAACGGATAGTCTAATTCTCCATTTTTTCTTTGCGGACGGATACCTTGCACAAAGTCCTCATAAGCATAAGCTGGGTGGAACTGAACAACATCCATAAAACCGTCACCACCACCAATTAAATGTTTAGCTAACTTCTTAGCAATATAAGTCTTTCCCGTGCCAGGTGGCCCATAAAAGATTGCTTGTTTGGTGCGCTCAAGTGCCTGTAACCAAAACTTTAATGTTTCTTCCTCAATTCCAGTATCTTCTGCACATTGGGCTAAGGTATATTCTGGATTTTTTTCAATCGATGGTGGAAAAGGCCCGCCCCCTGGTGAAGGATTGCAAATAGTATCGAATTTTTCCTGACCAATTTCGATTACAGTTCTAAGCCATCCCTTTTCATTGACTTGATGAGGAGTAATGCTATCCCAGTGTACGGGCAACCTATGTCCATGTTTGACGTTGGGAACAAAGTAGTAAGAACCTGTAACCGTACCAATACCAAGCACTTCTTGTGTTCCACGATTTGCAATAATGCGATCGCCCTTTTGAATTTGTGCGAAAACCCAGACTTGATTTACACCGCTTTTTGTCCATTTCTCAGGATATTGGGCAATCAGTTCATCACGTTGAGAGTCAAACTCTGCTCGACTTAAACCAGAAATATCCCCTAACTCCTCCCAACCGATAGCAATGAAACCCCCATTAAGACATTCCTCCCATTGCCAAGCATTTTCTCCTGGTGCAATTTTCCAGTAGCGAGTCCTAAAAGAACTATACTTCTTAATAGCAACCAGCCAATGACAAAACATATCGAATAAGTCATCATCTCGCAAAGCTGGTATGCCTGGTATGTGCATATTATGAGCCAATTCTTGAATAAGCTTACGTCCGGTCGTGTTTATTTCTGGATAATCTGTTAGCTTTTGACTGTAAGAAGTATTAGCAAAGTAATTAATAACTTCTAGCGATTTTTTATTGATTAACAAAAAATTATCAGGTCGAAGTGCATTAAGGATAGGAGAAAGCGTCCCTGCCTGGAACCCTTTAGAATAGGAATTTTCCGAAAATTCCTGGCAACAATTTGACAAGCGAATGGGGTCATTATAGCAGGAAGAAATAAATTTGAAAATTGCTTGAGCAATTAGGTTCCAATGCTCTGATTTAGTCCATCCAGATGCTTCAAATTTTATGCGGACATCAGTAGCTAAAGCCGGAGCAATATGAATCCAAGCGTGCCTTTGCCGATTACTATCAGAATCCGTATAAGGTAGCATCTGTAACAGAACTGCTTCTGTTACGTCTTCTCCAGACTGGAATGCAGAGGAAATCGCCTCAAAATTCCTCTTCCCCTGCTGACGCTGCTCATTATATGCGGCTGTGTGACGTAACCCCGCAGGTGTGGAGGGGTATGATGTAACAAATTCTTGAAACAGTCTGACAAATTCAGCTTTCTTTTCCAATAACATGAAGTATTCGTATTTTGATAGATAATTTAATAGTTTAATCAATTACTCGGCATCTTATACCATTTGTCTGTAACAATGCGCTTAATACTTTCTGCACAAGCTACTATGTCTAGCAAAGATTTCAGCGCAATAAATTACGAAATATTAAGCCGCTCTTTATGGAGAATTGGTATTATTTATAATATCATATCCGGTTGATTATTTTTAATTACCATATCTGTGTAAAAACCTGAAAACCCTCTCTTCTCCTGCTCTCTTAATGAAACAGTAGATTGCTAGTTTATGCAGTACAGTTGATGGAGTAAGCTTTCATTAGGCTAATTCAACTACTTACCTTAGCGTACTCTATTTACCTACAATCTGTTGTAATTATTTAACCGGACACAATATCAGTCATTATTGCTGTTTTATCTTCTCCGAGAGCTTTAATAATCTCATATTCACTATCTTTCAGGTAACGATAACTTTGGGGAGGACGCAAGTAAGACAACTCTTCTTGTAAGCGTTCTAATTCAACAGGATTTTCAAAAAGTCTAATATTTTTAATCAGAATACCAACAATTATTGAGGCTCCTTCATAATAGCTGTTAAACTCTTGTTTTGTAATGCCTATACTGTCTTGGAACTTATTCCAAAAGTTTTTAAGCTCTTTACGTGATGCTTGGCTTTCAATCACATCCTCCACCTCAAATGAACCTACAAAAACCTTTGCAGGAGATGAAACATAAACTAGAACAATATCTCCCTTTTTCAACCGAGTACGCACCCTACGCAACTCTACTTTCTTCGTTTTAGTCTCGAAAATTTGTTTAGCATATTTAGGTTTAATTGAGAGGAGAAGTATAGTAAACAACATAAAAATTCAACTTTTCTGTGAAGTATGAATTCCTAAATTATACACTTTTATAAAGCATTCATTCCGATTTTTTTCCGCCCATTGAAAATCATAATCTTTTCCGCAAATTCGCCGAATTGTTTCTAACATAATAGGAGTGTCAAATAGCTCTATATCACTAAAGCGAATTGCCATTATATTACCATGCTTGTCTCGCTTCACCTTCTCAATATCGCTCAACTTATATACCCCTAATCGTTGAAAACGTTGATAAAGCTCCTTGGGCTTGCCAATGATAACCTCATCCACATAAGAGCAGGCTCGCACAGATTGGACTTCACGAAATCCTTTACCTTTGCGTTCACCCTGTGTTCCACTCACATACCAGAGAATTCGACAGGGAGCTTGTAATCTTCTGAGGTTCTGTATAGCTCCATAATAGACAGCTTCACGGTTGAATGCTAGTTCAGGTTTTGCTCCGAATAAGGTTTGGTTAGCTAACCCTTCATCGAATAAATCTGCGGCCCATTTGGGTTGAATTGGAATGATAAATGTAGGAATATCAGCATCAATAATTTTAGCCGGAAACAGGAAGCGTTCAATGTCTACTGATGCTTGCACATCTGTAAGAATATTTTCTGTATTAAGACTCTCTGCAAATTGAAGACAAATCTGATATTCCTCTCCCAAAGTAGAGCCTAGAGTAATCAGACGCTGTGACAACTCAGATGCAGTTTCAGCTAATGCTAAATTTATCTTCAACCACCCATTTGTAACTCGTCGGAAGGAAGAACTCTCCTGAATGGCTGTCATAACGCTTTCCGCTAAGTACGAATCACTAATCCTTGTAAATTGCCGCTGTTCGCGAGCAGAACGTAATATAGATTTAAAAATTAAGTGGCGTACAAGCGTCCCTGATAGAGGATTATTTTCCACCCGCAGCATCGGAATCTCTAGCTCATGTTTTTTTTGTCTGCCATACACAACCAAAGCTAGTGGTTGATTTTCTTCTTCTCTAACAACCCAACACTCAAATTTATCTGATTCAGCAAGAAATCGACGTAGCTGCTGCTGAAATTCAGCCTTTGTTTCTCCCTGTTCTTCACACTGAAAATAGTTACTTAATAAATCTTCTTGCCCCTTTTGAACTGGTATTTGTTCTAGGTGTGTAGTCCCAGCTAAACGTACAGGCTGATAGTCAAGTTTTCTGCGAAGTTCGTCTAGCTGAGTAATTAGGTCGTTAGGGCGAATGATCGATACTCTAAAATGTTCATAAATTTCGCTACTTAATTCTAATAATTTACTATCTAGGGTGACAAAAACTTGAGAATCAGAGGCAATAGTTCTAGCTAAGTGACGCACCTCAATTTCATCGATCGCTGCCTCTTTATCAGATAATAGACTGCTTAAGGAAGTAACAACAGAATCAAAATTTTGCTGACTGCGTAAACGGGTAAATTTTTGTCGAGCAAAGTTGCGCTGCTTATTCCTTTCTTTACTATCTTTGAGTAAGATTATTTTATTAAAGATTTCATCAGTTATGCACAACTCTAATTCAGTCTGTAGCCAATCAGCAAATAGAGACTTTGATTCAGCAAAATCAGTTTCTTTATCTATATAAATTTCTTCAAAAATTTGCGTATCAATAACTACACATAGTCTCGATTCAAGTTTCTGTGTTGGAGCAGCATCAAATAAATCTGCATGACCGTGGTCGAACCACCAATATATGAGTAGTTTCCCCTCCTTATTTTTTCCGGGCTTATCATATTTAGCAACAAAACCTAGCCTAGACCACATTTTTTCTAATTTAAAATCCTCACGGCAATGTAACCCAATCCCATTAGATTCTTTAGTTATTTGTTTAAGGTAATCGATAAGGAATTTGGCTACCCCTTTACCGCGATGTGCTGGAGCGACGCACAGATGGACTAAGCGATGGCGATTGTGTCTTCGGGTATACTCATATAACACATAGCCGATACACTCCCCTTGAGAATCAACAGCTACAAATATATTCCCGCGTCTCGCATGGTCAACAAAAGCAGTATCAGCAAGAAAGCCAACAGTCTTTCTATTGGCATCCCCCAGTGCTATGACGGTTTGTAAATGTGGGGATTTTTCGTCAATTACTTCAATTTTCACTTCCACTGTCTCTCTGCTTTTAATTGGGTATCTCTGCATTGTGCTTGAGAGCAAATTATTACCTCTCAAGTTCAGAGTACCCGATATCCGTATTCTGATTACACCTCATGTGCAATGCTTGACTGAGAGCCTGATTGTTGGGTTGGTTTCATCGGGTGGGCGGCTAACCGGATGGACGCAAGAGGACGCTTGTAAGAGGCTTTTTTCAGGGTAGAGTCGCCTCTCTAAAAACCTTTAACAGTGGGTATGGGGTGAGAGAGTATAACAGCGCTCACTACTAAATTCTCTAAAAATCTAAAAACCCATTCTTTCTTCGTCAATTTTTGCTTGCTCAATACTTTTTTCTAGGATAAAGGCATAATCATCAATCCAACGTTTCACATTTTCGTTATTTTCTCCTTGTTTGAAATCAAGTAATCTTTCCCTACTCTCTTGATAATATAGGCTTGCTAAGCCTGTCCATCCCTCTGTTGAGAAGTTGGAAATTAAACTATTTCGTACATCCTCTCGCTCTCCATATCGCACTAGCACTTCCCGTGCTAAGCAGATTTGGCCTTCTTCTCGAAAAAGCGTTTTAGGCACGAAAGAGGCAAGATACTGTGCGCGTGTGTCCACATCTTCATTAACCCACTCCCAAATTTTCTCAGGAGGCATGACTGTTAGCATCCCTTGTGCTGCTGGGAAAAGGTCATTACCTCGTAGCCATTGACTGATATGAAATGCCTGCGAATTTATGGGGTAATCTAAATATTTTGTAACTAATTGCCATACATCTTGGGAATATTTTCGAGTAATATAATTAAGAATATTTTGAGTTTCGCCACCTCGCACAATAGAGGAAAAATTATTAAAATGCTTGAGCATTTCATCGACCAGTCTTAGACTTTGTTCCGGGTATAGTTGCAAAAAAGCTTTTCCTATTTTGCTCCACAAGTAATCGTCCGTTCCATAGTCTTTACTCACAGTATTTTCATGAAAATCCAGATAGTGAGTCAGAATTCTAAAAGTTAGGTTTTCTGGCATTAGATAAGGAATTTCCTGGCGATTAAAGTCTTTATGAAGGTAATGGGAATTGTACAAGCTTAGTATGATGGAAGCAGAATCTTCATGTGAGCTATTAAGAAGAAATTCAATCCATTGCACAAATATGTCCTCAGACATCTTTTGAACAAAACCGTTCATTACTCCAAATTGAGTAACATTGACAACACCTTTTTTAGCTAGACTGAGGGTACGCAAAGCTGCTCTATCTGATTGGCCAGAACGCCGAGTCAATTCAGCAATCCAAACCTCTAAATCTTCATCTTCAAAAAGAGCATCTAGTTGATTCTCCCACGCTTCTATATTTTCTTCAAACAGAAACCGAAAGTACCCACTTAACAAATCGATGCTGGCATTTAAAGTCACGGTTCGCTGGGTGTCTATAAGTTTTTGTAAAAGTGTAAATTCTTGGTCATTTTGGCCTAGCTCATACCCAAAAAGATAGGCATTCTTGGCTTTGTTGGTCATTAGCCAATTCAGATCTGCTTCAAGTAAAGACTGATTCAAAAAACATTGTTGAGCTAGCTCTTTAATTTTGAGTGGCACTTGATTAACACGATTTCCATCTTCATCTATCTCGTCTGTAAACAAAGAGAGCGTACCAATATAGCGCTTCATCATTGAGTGAAAATCATTGCCAATCAGTTGCTCCTTTAACTGCTCCCATCGCTGTTGTATCTTCGGGGAGATTTCTTTAGAAGCATACAGAATAATACGATCAATTGTCTGAAGAACTTTTCCTCCATCTACATAAGGCTTTTGTGCAACTTCACTTACAGTGTCAATAACCATGTCGGCGAGATCCGGTATCTGCCCCACTCCTCTTGCTTGCTCAAGGAAAATATCGACAACTTTTGTTGGTTCATCATCTGGTAGTGTGTCTAATCGTTCGCGCAGCAATTGCCATACTTCGCGATAGGCATCCCCTAGCTCTCCATAAGTTTTCGGCTTCCACAAGTCGGGTTCTCTCCGCAATCCCTGGTACTTAGCACCAACAAACCGCATCAAATCCCGTGACTCCAGTGCTTCGTTGCAAGCAAGGATGGCGATCGCACGTCGCTCTTTTGATTCCGAATTCAAGGCTTCTCTGAGAACTGGGAGTCTCTCCAATGGTGGAGCTTCTGTTGGAGATAAACCTCTGTAACCGAACGAAAACAGGTTTGCGAAAACCCCACTAGCATTATTCGCCCACTTTTCATTTTCTGCTTCTCCAAGAAGCAACAGTAATCTTGCTGCGTCTAGAAATAGCTCTCGCCAGACAGCAATCCTCTCTAAGGCTCCCACAACTTCCCGACGACCTGTAGTGAATTGGAGAAGTTCTTCTTTACTCCATCTGGCAATTGTTCGCTTGAGGTATTGCAAAGCTGATGTTGGATCGGCCTGAGTCAGTGCGAAAAAAAAATGCGCTCCCAGTTTTGTCTTTAAGTAATTATCATCCCGGAATGGCCCCTCTTCTCCCAGAAGCTTTCCAACAACAATACTAGCTCCCTCGGATTGAGCAGCATAGACAAACATTTCGTAGAACCACGCTTGTAGCGGTGAATTTTCTGGGATGTCAGCTAGAAACTCAGCGAGATTAAATGAGTTGCCGTAAATATCCCACCATTCAGTCCACATTCGTATATGTAGAGCAGCTGGCGTTATGTACAGAGTGCTAACACCTTGCAGAATTTTCCGCTTTTGTAATTCTCGAATAATTTCTTGAAATCTAGCCCATGTTATATCGCTGTAGCCTTTTTCTATAATTTTGGCAATGGCTTTTGCTTCCAGGTCTACTGAGTTTTTGTATCCAAACCGCTTGAATAGTGCAATGTAAGATAAGACTCGCTTCTTTCTCTTTACTTCTTCACTATTTGGGTCATCATAACCAGCTACTATGCGGTCATAAATGCCTTCAAAAGGGCGCAGAATATCATCTGGATATAGCTTTAAGTTAATTCCTATCATGTGAGCAAATTTAGGTGAGGAGCCAGCAAATTCTGCCCACCGCTCAACATTAGAATCAGGCGCATATCTTAAGATAATTTTTTGGATATCTTCCGTCGTTAAATTTGGTATATCAGCGTAATTGATATCATACTCTAAAGATTCAGGTTGATTATAAATTGTGATTATCTTGACCCGACATTCTTGATTTTTTAATTTATTCCAAAAGAAGATTCTATCTTGCTGGCTACATTCATCAACGACTAATATAAGATTAAATGAATTATCCCGCTTGTTAATCTGGTTGAGTAATGAACTACTTTTCAACTCATCCGCTCGTGTATAAATCACTAAGGGTGCAATATCTTTGGGCCTGGTTGCCTCTAAAACAAACCTGGTCTTACCTGTACCTGATTCAGCAATGATTCTTATGTGTTTTGCTTTATCGTTAGAACGCAAAGTTTGTTGGATTGAGGCGGCTTTCTCTTCATAGTCAGCACTGGGAATGTATGGGGTTTTCATATCTCCATTATTCGACCATTCTTCATGGGATTGAAATGGGAGAGTGTAGCGCTTTAACTCAAGTACAAGAGATGGAAATGGTTCTAGAAACCCAATTAATTGATTTTGACTCAATACATTTACTTTTGGTTCTGTGTAACCGCATATTTTAAAATATTCAATCAAGAAGTCTCGAGCTTTTATATGCTCTCCTTCCACTAGATCCTGCCCAAAACAAACTATAACGTAAGTTCCATTTTTGTCCAGCTTGTCTTTTATGCTTTCACCTAAATTCTCTCGACTAACCTCTTTGTCCCTAAATAATTCTTTTTGTATTTGTGAACGCTTCCAAGGTTTGAAAGAATGTCCTACCTTGATTTGATAACCCGTATGACCAGGCATGATGAGACCGTTGTCAAGTAGGCCATCACAATCGTCAACTGAAGCATCAATTCCACCATCTGCCACATTAATTCGATGGGATACACGAATTTTACTGAGCGGAACTCCGCTCCGCCGTGCTTCCGCCCAAAGAAGTTTACGAAAAAAGTCCACCGCTTCATTTGGATTCAAACGTTCCAACTCTTCTTTTTTGGCTGTAAAGATTGTGTCCAAAATTATCAACCTCTTCCAATCTTTTGAGTAGAAACTAAATCTTAATTCCAATCTTCAAAGCCGGATTATTCTCCCACCTATCTGCCACATGAGCATACAAAGAAGTCGTCCTGGGATCTGCGTGTCCCAGTAAATCCTGCACTTGCCGCAAATCCGCCCCCGCCCTTAGCGCCAGCGTCCCAGCCGTATGTCTGAGACTATGAGCGGATATTGTCCGACCCGGCTTATGTTTCAACCCCGTTTGCTTCAAATAATTATCCACAATCAATCGTATCCCCCGCCGCGACAGTCTTTGACCCCCCGCCCGATAACCCACCGCAATGAACAACGGACTCGATAATTCCAACACTTCCCCACTAGCTTTCCGCGCTTCCAAATAATTCATCAACGCCAGGGCAATATCTGGCGTCAGCGGCACAATTCTAATATTCCGCTTCCCTTCCACCCGAATGCCCAGATTATCTCCTTGCTGCACCAAATCTTCTATACTCGCCCGGTGCAGTTCCACAGTACGCGGCCCCAATAGGGGCATAATTGCCAGCAGCACTTTATCCCGCAGCGCCTTCACGCTACCATCGGTAGGAACCGCTGCCAACAGCTTCTCCACCTCTGACTTTTCCAGAAAAGTGATTTTCTCAGCCGGGTCGCGTTTTTCCCGTGGTGGCTTGATGCCAAGGGCTGGATTGGCCACCATCAGCCCATGTTCTACTGCGGCATCGTAGAAGCGCCGCACGACCGATAACTTCAGAGCGATCGTCGCTGGTTTAGACTTTTCAACTTCCACCAAAAAGTGACGATAGCGCTTGATATCTTCCCTCGTAGCGGTAGCTGGATTGACATTGAAGCGATCGCACCAAGCTACAAACAAATGCAGCTGGTAACGGTAAGTAGCGATCGTATCCGATGAAGCATCCCCAGCCGCCACATCAAGAGTGAGGAAATCAGCAAAGGCTGCCTCTAACTGTTGGGTCGTAATTGCATATAGTGACTGCGGTTGTGACACAGCCAGAAGAGTTGAATCCTGTTCGAGTGCCATACCCAATCAACCACCTCAGAAAGAGGAAGCACTAAAGAGATGGGCATTATTATATAACGCTGACTGACTAATAATCCCCATAACTCCGGTTATGGGGATTATTACGAGGGCTCAAGCTCGTTCTGGCTGCTCACCCACACCACAGTTCGATCGCTCCGGACTGCATCAAGTGCTACTATAGCACTTAACAGCATACTAATGGCTCTCTGCCTGCTGTGCTACGGTAACATACTATGGGCCATAGTTGGCATACCATCCGCTACAAGGTATCCTTAAAAGCAGCACGCCTGTGGCATAAGCAATGGCGACCAACAATAAACGGATCGTAGGCTACTTACCGCCTGAATATCACAACAAGCTGCGCGAGTACATGAAGGAACAATCCCTGACCGAAAGTGCAGCGCTCGTGAGGATTGTCAGACAGTTTTTCTCTAGGGCTGTTTCCTCTGATGTCCCACAAACCACAGAGGAGAAAGACGATACAATTGCATCCTTGGAAGCGGACATGGCTCGTGTATTGCACCGCCTGATGGTTTTGGAAGAGGAAGTAGCATCAATTCAGCAGCGAAGAGTCGGTAAATCTCAAGCGTATCCGTTCTCCAGACCACCATTACTGCCGCCTCTTCCAGAAGACCAATTGGCAACGAGACTTGGTGTGATGCCTTCCTCAATTAAGGAAGCAGCTCAAAAAGGAGAAGATTATTTTAAAGATTGGAGCAAGCGAAAAGATCCAGGCTCAAGAGCTTGGCAAAAGCGAGGAAACCTCTTCCATCCCTTGTATGACTGAAGCATCGGTAAAAAGATGTAGGGTGTCGGAATATTTATGGTCAACTACCCCGCTAACTGCGTCTTCTGTCTAGTGAGGGCTTGCATCTTGGCTCCACCGCAGTTCAGAGAACCTTTTCAGGATTTCGGCTAATGCTTCATTACCAGATACATTAATCTCAACATAACAGCTATGCTGAGCTAATTTCCGGCTCTACTTTTAGATATCCCGCCGCAACGCAATCTTCTATAATCTGCTCGACCAATGGCCACAGGGCTGGCGCTCCCTTTTCGACCGCCCGCATCCGATGTAGCACTTGGGAGCGGGTAACACCATGCAATCGCCAGGTATGACCTTGGGTTTGTTGGTTATTCAATAAGGGCTGCAAGCAATCTAGCGCCCTAGCCCACTTTGCCGAAGCTGTCGAATGAGCCTCAAACTCCTCCCACAAAGCACGTAGTTCCGCACCTTGCTCAACGGGAAGCAGTGCAAAGATGCGCTGGGCTGCCAGTAATTCTCGCTCTGCTTTATCCTGGTTGCCAGTAATGTCATAGCAAAAAGTATCGCCAGCATCGATTTCTACAATGTCGTGCAGCAGCAGCATCTTAATAACCCGCAGCATATCGACATTTGGGGGTGCGTACTCAGCCAGTACAATTGCCATCATCGCCAAGTGCCAGGAGTGTTCGGCACTGTTCTCTTGACGCGAGCCATCTGTGAGTAAAGTTTGACGTAAAATACTTTTGAGTTTATCGATTTCGATGATGAACTGGATTTGTCGAGTAAGTTTGTGATTCTGCACTTTAAATCTCCGAAAAAAGAACGGCATTCCTAAATTCGTTGCACGCTAATCTTTATAAAAAATCTGAGTCAAGTGCCACAAATTATCCCGGTTGTGTTAGTTCTGTGGGAGTGCCATTACAATCCATCCAAGAACAATTATCGAATTTGGCACCAATCTTTCCTCCTCTGCCCCGTGCGACAGCGGTAGCTGAAGCGGCAGAGTACGGCAAACCTTTGGCTCTATGTCCTAACAAAAATCAAGCCGTTCTCCGTATTTTTGATGAAGTAGCACGAGCAATGGAGTCGATGTAGATGATGCCAACTTGCATAAAGAATGGTAACTATGGTGTTGAAGAGGGCTACCAACCAGAGAGCCGGGACAATGCAACAGAAAGATTTGTCCCCCGTTCCCCGCTCTTGAGTTCCCTTCCCTTATCCAAATGTTTCATTGCCTGATACCAATCCACTTTAATTCGTTGCCTGATACTAATTCACTTTAAATAGTGTCACTAATCTTTCCCCCTGCTCTTGATGCCCCCTGCCCCCTGCTGTGAATAGTAAATGTGACAGCGTTTGAGTGAAGTGGTATTACTGGTAGCCTTGAAGAAGGAGTAGTGAAATATTCCCACTCCCCATTCCTCGCCCAAGCCCGAACTTACCTTATTAAACCCAACGAAAGTATGAGTACCAGACGAGTGACGCGCCCGCCTGCTGAAAGAAGCAAACTCAAGAATGTCGCTTTGTTTAGCGCCGATGATGATGCGGTTCCTTCTACGGTGGCGCTGGATAAGATTACGCTGCCTTCTACTCAACCACGGCGCTATTTTGACAAAGAGGCAATGCAATCTTTGGTGGAGTCGGTGAAGAAAGATGGCATTCTCCAGCCCCTCTTGGTCAGACCAGTGGGAGACAAGTACGAGTTGGTGGCAGGTGAGCGGAGATACCGAGCGGCACAAGAGGTGGGGTTAAGTGAAGTACCCGTGACGGTGCGAGCGATGTCGGACGAGCAGGCGGTACAGTATGCTCTGACAGAGAATTTGCAACGGGAGGATTTGAATCCGGTTGAGGAAGTAGAAGGGATTTTACAGTTATTGGCTATCAAGCTGGGAACGGATAGGGAAGCGGTTATCTCGTTGCTGAATAAATTAGCTAAGGTGAAAAGAGGTTTGGCGGACAACGTTGTACGCCCGGAAGAACAACTCTTAGTTGAAGAGGTGTTTGCTGCCATAGGAAGGCTTTCGCCAGAGTCGTTTAGAACTCATCGGCTTCCGCTACTGAATTTGCCAGGGGATATTCTAGAAGCTCTGCGTTCTGGCAGCATTGAGTATACTAAGGCGAAAGAGATAGCTAAGTTAGATTCGGAGTCTGAGCGGACAGCACTGCTTGAGGAAGCAATTGCACGATCTTTGTCCTTGAGTCAAATTCGAGAGCGGGTGAAAGCAGGTAAACCTGCAAAAGAAACTGAGGAACTACAGAACCGTTTTGACACTACTATTAAGCAAATAAAGAAGTCTTCGGTGTGGAAGAATCCGAAGAAGCGGAAGAAATTAGAATCTTTGCTGGCACAAATGGAAGCTTTGATTGCCGGGGAGGACTGATAGTGGCTAAAAAACAAAAGGTTTGTCAAAATGCAAAACTGATGAGCCAATTTAACAGCAGTTTGCCAACACACAGATAACTAAAGCCTCAGCATTGCGTCGCGCTCAAAAAGCTTTGTTAGTTGACTATGAAATTCCTTATTTCTGGACACCTTACGTTTTGGTGGGCAATTGGCTTTCGTTCTGGCACTACACTCTCACCGTCACAGCGCAGCTTGACGGGAGTCTTCTTGCGGAAGAGTGATAAATGTTTTAATCAATCACGAACAAGTGGTACTAGCTTGTTCTTTTTGTAATTTCTCAATTGGCACATAATTCCCCTTATATCCCAATCCAGCAATTAAATCCATGAATGCTTTAATAATTGAATCCTGCCGCAATTGTTCTGGCGCTTTTAAGCCAATCAGAGCTAATTCACTCCCTTTTTTATCTTTTAAGTTATCGGCATTAGTAAGAGGTATACCTTCTGGGGTGAGATAGCAAATCAGATCTGGCCCCATCGCGATCGGTCTGCCACCTTGCCAAGCAATCAAGTTTTCGTTCAAATAATCGACGCGAACTTCTTTATTTTGATTTCTGAGGGTTAAAGTTCCGGATTGAAAGCGAGGATCTTCTTCTTGTTTTACTTCAGTTATTTTTCCTTGGAAAAGCAGGAAAGCATTTTTATTGTCAGCAGAACAACCGTTGTTTAAAAAGTCTATTAATACTGTAATTGGGTTGAGTTGTTTTTGTTTAGCTTCGCGGAGAATCGCTCCTATTTGCAGTGCTTTGGTGATTGTACCTTTAATGACTGGTTTGCGATCGCGAATCGTTTGACCGTTCATCGCATAAGTTGCCATCACACCTTGAAAACCAAATTCTTCTGTACCTACGATTTTTTCGGCAAATCGAGCCATAATTGAAGAAGTTTTTGCGTCAATCACCGCTTTAACTTGTTTATCCTGTTCAGGCTTAATATTGGCGAGAGTAGAGGGGTAAATAGGAATATCAGACCAGTAGTAAGTACACAGGCTTAATTCTGGTAATGACCTTCCTGCACCATCAGCGTCAACTACTGGAATGTGATGAGCATTCGCTGTCAGCATAGCCGCGAGAAGGTTTGCCGTACCTATTTCTCCTGCAAGGCTGTAGGAGAAATCCTTATCCATTTTCAACGCTGTCTGTAAATATTCAAAAGTCGCAATCAAAATTTGAATTTCAATCGGGTATTGCTCAACCCCTTTAAGGCTACGGAACATTTTTTTATTCAGCAAAACTTTGGGGGAAGCGTTTGAAGAACGGGTATTATCTGGCAAAGAGGCATCTGCTGCACTTATACCTAAGATAACTGCGCCCCAATCGTCAACACCCAATTCTTCAACTTCTTTCAGTTGAACAGGACAATTAATAAATGTAGCTAAGTAATAACCCAGTTCCAGGGAACCACCGCCTCCGCTTCCCAAAAGAGCGGCTCCATTAATGATGTCTTTAAGGTCTTGGTCGTTGATTTCTGTCATCTGACTACTCTGCTTTTTATGCTAGTACGGGTCTAAATCCTAGATGTTGCTAAATGTTACAATTAGGACTTAGGCTATTTTAAGTTTGATATGTCGATATTCAGTGTATACTCAAAACTTGAGCATTTAAATGCTCTGTAAAATTTGTGTATAAATCTTGACAATACAGTAGATAACTAACTCAACAAAAGTAAGTATCTACTGCTCTTGTTTAATTGCTTTAATGAGGAAGTAGAAGTATATGTCCAGAGAAAGCTTAGAACAGTTTAAAGAAGTCCTCCTGAAATACACGACACTGCAAGAGAGGCTAAAAGCGACAGCAGACACAGAAAGTTTTGTGAAGCTAGCGGTAAAACTGGGTGAAGAAAGCGGTTACAGTTTTACTGCTGAGGAGGTAAAAGAGGCGCTCCAAGAAGAAACCGAACGTCTAGCCAAGCCGCCAACAATTGAAGATGTTGTTGCTCGGTTTAAAATAGTGGTTAACTATTACTAAATCCCTTGCTATTGCTTAAAAGCATCTCGATTGTTTCAAACCCTTGGCACAAAGGTTTAGTCTATGAATGGTTCAATGGAAGATTATCTAAGAGTAGTTATTCCCCATCTTAACTCTGAGTTAGTGTCTTCCGAAGCCTTATCCCGCATCCAGGCATTAGCGCAAATCTTGCCACATTTCTCAGTTGCGGGATTTGAATGTCGTTTAGGTGAGGAACAATCGAGAGTAGATTTTCAAGTTAGTTTTCCTCAACTAATCCTGAATCTGCCAGAGAGTTTTTTAACTCATTCTGTTTGGGGAACCTTTCAGAATTTTTGCCAGCAGTGGATTGATCCAACATCTGTTTTGTACCGAAATGTTGAGCGTCTCTGGCTAGAATTCGATTTGCTTGAGCAATCTTCACAGGTGCCAATTCCCTGTCTTTTCTTAGTGCTGAATCAGGAAAATATCGGTGAGTTTCAAGATTTAACCGAAACAGTTCTCAGGTTACTTAACAATCGGACTGATTCACTGCTTGAATCGAATCTTCGGCTTTGTGCTAATTCCATACCTGATGGTGGCAGGATTGCACATCTCGGTGCGATGTTATCTCGCACAGCCAAGGAGGTAAGGGTAGTTGTTAAGGGAATTTCATCACAACAGTTGTTAGATTATTTGGTAAAAATTGGCTGTACAAATATAACAGATACGTTAAAATCTCTTGTCTTTACCTTATCTGAGTTTGCCGATACTCTAGGCTTGAGCTTTGATGTTGGTGATATTGTGCATCCCAGAATTGGTTTGGAATATTTTTGGGAAAAACAGCCTCCCGATGAACCACGTTGGCAATTATTTCTAGACTGTTTAGTCGAGATGGGTTTATGTACCCCAGCTAAGCGAAACGCTCTCCTCGCTTGGCCTGGATTTTCCCAGAAAGCAGATCTACCAGAATTATGGCCTACGAATCTGGCAGGAGCCGATCTTTTTCTGGGGAATAAGGCGTTAAGCGTTTTTTGGAGAACTATTAATCATATAAAAGTTATCTATGAACCGGGCAATGAATTGGAAACTAAAGCATATCTAGGGTTTGGTCATAATTGGCTGAATGCTAGTGATTTAAATGGAGGAAAGGTATCAAAAACCGAAGATTATAATCAAAGCATTTTACCCCCTATTAATGACACTGAGGTTGAAGTTTCCCAATACTTAAAACAAGTTTGTAGCTACTACGATAGGATGAACCCACTGTATTTGAAGTATATAGGTAAAACCTATCAGGCAGGTGTGTTCCCGACGGACTCAGACACAGACCACTATCGTAATAGCAACCTTTACTTTGCAAATCGAGCAGGTATCCAACCCGGACATCGTATCCTAGATGCTGGTTGTGGTGTTTGTGGCCCTAGTATAGACATTGCTCGAAATATCAAGGGAATTGCAATTGATGCCATCACCATATCTTCGGTTCAAGCTGATACGGCTAGAGAGTTAGTGCAGGAGGTAGGACTAGCTGACCAGATTCAGATTCATATCGGCGACTTTCATCACCTCCCCTTTGCCGATGAGGTGTTTGATGTGGTATTTTTCTTGGAATCAACCGGATATTCCTACGACCATCAACGTCTCTTTGCGGAAGTCTACCGAGTGCTGCGTCCAGGGGGGAACTTGTACATCAAAGATGTTTTCTGTAAGGAATTGTCTCTATCAAACGAAGAGCAGCAGGAACTTGCAGAATTTTACCGGATTTACGTTTACAAAACTACCAAGATAAGCGAAATTAAAGAGTCAATTGCATTGGCTGGTTTTCAGGAAATCAGCAGTCGCGATTTAAGAGAAATTAACCACACAAAATTGTTTAGCAAGGCAATGTTTGATTACAAAAATGGATTGCCTGGGTTAACAGAATTTGGTAAATTTCATTACCGCCAATTTCAATGTCTGCCAGTATTTTTTGGAGAAATTAAGGCTCGCAAGCCCAGCACCTAACCCCCCAACCCCCTTCCCGATCCCCCCTACCCCCCTTAAAAAGGGGGGTAGGGAAGGGGGAGCCGGAAAGCCCCTCTCCTTGCAGGGGAGGGGTTGGGGGAGGGGTCAATTGGCCAACAATAATTAATTTTTAAGGATATTTATGAAACTATCTAACTCCCTTAAAGAGCATTGCCGCAGAAATTTTCTCCTCACAAGTGAAGTTATATTATTCTTGTTATTTGCCAATCATCCCCTTCAGGCACAAATTGTTCCCGATACCACTTTACCCGTCAATTCCCTGGTTGCACCGAATGGTAACACCATCATCATCAACGGCGGCACACCTGCGGGAGGTAACCTGTTTCACAGTTTTAGTGAATTTTCTCTTCCTACGGGAAATGAGGCTTTCTTCAACAACAGCCTGACCATTGAGAATATCATCAGCCGCGTTACAGGTAGCTCTATTTCTAATATTGATGGCTTAATTCGAGCCAACGGCACGGCTAATCTGTTTCTGATCAATCCGAACGGAATTATTTTTGGGCCAAATGCTTCCCTAAATATTGGAGGCTCATTTTTGGCTAGTACAGCTAATACCATTAACTTTGCTGACGGCACTCAGTTCAGTGCTACTAACCCGCAACCTCAATCTTTACTGACAGTTAATGTTCCAGTTGGCTTGAACTTTGCCAACAATCCAGGTGCTATTCGGGTGCAAGGCACGGGTCACAACTTGAGCTTACAAAACTTATCACCTGTCCTTAGAGGCGATAATAATTCAATGGGTCTACGGGTGCAACTAGGGAAGACGCTTGCGTTGGTGGGAGGTAATCTAAACTTGGAAGGTGGCATTCTCGCAGCAGAAGGCGGTCACATAGAGTTAGGTAGTGTTGGCGATGGTTTAGTTAATATCAGTCTCGCGACTCAAGGCTGGACTTTCGGCTACGAAGGTGTGCAAAGTTTCCAAGATATTCAGCTATCTCAAAAAGCATTAGCGGATGCTAGCGGTGTTGTTAGCGGCTCAATCTATACACAGGGACGACAGTTGTCAGTACGCGATGGTTCAGCAGTTTTGATTCAAAACCAAGGTTTTCAACCAGCTGGAAACATCAACGTGAATGCTTTGGATTCTATGGAAGTGATTGGCACATCTCCAGATGGAATGTTTCCTAGCCTTTTGTTTAATGAAACTTTGGGACTTGGCAATGGAGGAGACATTGCTGTTTCAACAAGACAATTGCTTCTTAAAGAGGCAGGACAAATAGGTGCGAGAACTTTCAGTGCGGGAAAAGGGGGCAATATAACTGTAAGAGCCTCTGATTCTTTGCAATTAATGGAGGTTTCAAATCCTCTTTTCGGGAGTAACATCGCGGCTCTAACTTTCAGTTCTGGAGATGGGGGAAATGTAATAGTTTCAACAGGGCGATTAACTATTCTAAATGGAACTGGTGTTGCATCTGCAACCTTCGGAACTGGTCACGCTGGGGATTTGGTTGTTAATGCTTCTGATTCTATAGAAATAGAAGGAGTGAATCAATTCAATTTTTTTGCAAGTGCTTTAACCGTTTCATCTTACAATGCTGGAGATGCTGGAAAATTAATCGTCAATACATCAAGGTTAGTACTTCGGAATGGAGGAAGAATTGAGAGTTCTACCTTCGCAAGTGCAAAGGCTGGAAGTGTTACCATCAACGCATCAGATTCCGTAGAAGTGAGTGGTACAGTACCAGGTTCTATCAATCCCAGTCTAATAAGTTCATCTGCCATTATTCAAGATGAAGCCCTTCGACAGTTCTTGGGACTGCCGGATGTGCCGAGCGGAGACTCTGGAGATGTAACTATTAACACCAATCAGTTGCGCGTTACTGATGAAGCGCAAGTTACTGTTAGGAATGATGGGACAGGCAAGGCAGGAACATTAGGGGTTAATGCCCGATCTATTTTTTTAGACGAACGCGGTGGCATCACAGCTTCTACGGCATCCGGTAATGGTGGAAATATTGAATTACAGGCAAGTAATTTATTATTGATGCGTCGCAATAGTTTAATATCTACCACATCTTCTAGTGTTGGCGATGGTGGCAACATTAATACTAATAGTGCCTTACTCGTTGCCTTCCCAAAGGAAAATAGTGACATCCGTGCTGATTCGATTGATCGACGTGGCGGTAACGTTACTATTAATAGTTCTGCGATTCTTGGGAGCGAATTCCGAACCCAAAATACTCCCGAAAGTGACATCACTGCTACTGGCGCAAATTCTCAATTAAGTGGCACTGTAACTATCAATAGTGAGATTATCGATCCCACTTCAGGATTAGTAGAATTGCCAGATAACCTTGTCGATGCTACTCGACTGATTGCGCGAGCCTGTCCAGCTGATAGGGGTGATTCATTTACCATTACCGGGCGTGGCGGTTTGCCGCTTATACCCACCGACCTACTTCCTTCTAACTTTAATACAGTATTGGTTGATAGGGTGAGCAGCGATGAAGACAAGCAGAGCAGTAGAGAAACAGAGGTGCAGGGGAATATTTCAACTGCTACTAACTCTTCAGTATCCACTACCCAAGAAAGCACTGAAATTGTGGAAGCAACTGGTTGGGTAACAGACAACAAAGGTCAAGTAGTGCTGATAGCTTCTGCGCCTACTGTCACGACTAACGGTAGTTCGTTTACGCCTCCATCATGTCCTTAAAACCTTACTTGGGATACAGCCGATATCCGCGCTCTACCCTTATATGAGAACAGATAAAAAACCAGGACTTATTCCTATTACCTCAAACCAAATCAGCCAACAAATCCGTAATTTCTCCCTGATGATTGAGTCGATTATCATCATAAATCATCAGCGTATTCAAAGAAGCATGACGGCTCAATTTCTGCACCCGTCGCACATCCCCATTAGTCGCATCCAACGCCGCCGTCACGCTACTATGTCTAATCCGATGCGGGCTAATAGTTTTAGTAATTCCCGCTGCGGTAGCAGTAGCTTGTACAATTTTATAGATGCTAGTAGTAGACAGTCGCTTTCCATAACTCGACGGGTCTAAAGCAACAAATAAAGGTTGTTTTTTATTCAATTCTCCTCTGGCTACCAACCAATCTTGCAAAGCCAAAACAGCAGCATTAGACAAAGATATCGCTTGCTTTTGAGTTCCCTTACCCTTACCCAAAATATTCAGAGTTTTAGCATCTAAATCTAAATCCAAGATATCTGCTTGCGCCACCTCACTGCGGCGCAACGCATTATCCCACAACAATCTCAGAATCGCATAATCTCGCTTACCTTTAAGCGTATCGCGATCGCTCACAGCCAGCATCTTCTTAAAAGCATCCGGACTAATACCAGTAGTATCCCGATAAGGAGTTACCTTTTCACTTTTAATATCTGACAGACTGATAGCACACTTACCGATTTTGGCAGCATACCGCACCAAAGCCTTAATAGCCGCCAGCCTGCGGTTAATCGTCGCCTCCTTCAGATTCCTCTCCACCAACCTCTGCTTGTACTTTAGCACCAGAGCTTGAGCATTGAACCTATCCAATTGCAAAAACTGGGCCACCAGTGCCGGGTTAGGCGGCTGTCCCGTCATGGTAACAAAGAAATCCTTCAGATCTTTTTCATAAGCATCGCGGGTATTGGGACTTCTTTTGTCAGCCAACAAATCGGCCAAAATATCTCCGTCGTTAGTTAAGTCAAAAGTGTCATTTAATGGTATAATCCCGTTCATGCAGTAATAGGTTACAATAATCGATGTTTCCGTAACCTCACCCTAACATAGCCAACGCGATCGCGCCTTGGCGGTGAACCCTTCCGGTTGGCCCAAGTTTTCTCCTTAACAGTGATTAATAAAAACTGATACTGGTTACTGGGGTAAAGCCGAGATACGTGCAAAATAGGACACGAGATTAAGAAACGTAACAAATTCAGTTGTTGTATGCCTCCTCGAAAGCTTTTAAGCACAAGAGCATCCTTAAATTGGCTGACTATTCAACCAAGCTTGACGAGGGCAGAGTATTGGTTATACTCTGCCTTCGTACAGAACTCAAAAGGCGAAAGCCTTAATTAGCAAGCACTTCAGGCTTTCCTGATTTTAGTCATTTCCGATTAACTTTACAAAACTTTACGTCTTGTCCTATTTTGCACGTATCTCGGCTTTACCCCGTGTGAAAAAGGCGGTCGCTAACTATCAGCCATAAAATTTGCTTATCAGTTCACCTGAATTGAGCGAGTGCATAATTGTATACTCCAGCGACTGACGGGGCGACAACTATAGCTCAAAGGTAGATTGAATAAGCGTTTTAGCTCGGCGACCTGGTTGATAGTAGTTAGGGGATTACCTGAGTCTACTGGCAGATTATCCAACAAATCGGTTGCTTCCTTACTTCTTGGAATCGGTTGAACATTTAACCAAATAAAACTTGAAACTTTCCGGATGTACTCATAAACTAGGTGAAAAAGCTCTAAACATGGTTCTTGGATCATCTCCCCGGAGGGTTATTAAATGATTAAACGCCTTGAAATTTTTGCTGATGGTAGTTTGTACGAACTTGAAGATGAACAACCAGTTAAAGTTACCCAGACTGAAGGTAAGGTGCAATTACTAATTGAAACTTTGCAATTTACTACTGCTGAAATATTTGCGATCGCACCCACTGACGCAGTTCCGCGCGGTGTACCACAACCAAGGGCACCTATGAGGAAAACTAACCAAGAAGGAATAAAAGTTATCAAATCATTTGAAGGGTTGCATAAATTGAAACAAGGGCCAGAGGGAACATACGTAGAAGCATATCTAGACCCCGTTAACGTACCGACTATAGGCTGGGGAAGCACAGAAGGTGTCTACATAGGAATGAAAATTAGCATCGCCCAAGCAGAAGAGATGCTAAAAAAGGAATTGCGGAAGTTTGAAGTAGCGGTAGCTGATGCAGTAAAAACAGACATTAATGACAATCAATTCTCAGCCTTAGTTTGTTTTAGTTATAACGTTGGTGCCCGTTCCCTGTTTGAATCAACACTTTTGAAACGTTTGAACGAAGGCAAGATTCAGGAAGCTGCTGATGAATTTTTGAGATGGGACAAAGCAAGTGGTCAAGTATTTCCGGGACTGTCTCGGCGAAGGAGAGCTGAACGAGCATTATTTTTGAGTCAGCCTTGGGAAGAGTTTTTGAATTGGGAGCCAAGCAGAGTGTTGCGGCTAGCCGAACCCGGCCAACCTCTTGTGCAAGGTAATGATGTTCGTCAACTTCAGAAAGCTCTAGTAAAAGCTGGATTCAATATTCAAGTTGATGGAATTTTTGGAAAAGACACTGACAAGGCAGTGAGGCAGTTTCAAAAACAGAAGAATCTCACTGTAGATGGCATTGCTGGTACCCAAACGCAGAAAGCATTGGGCTTGTAAACAACTCACTTTGTTAAACATTAAGAATGAAAAATGTGCAACTCAATTAATCATATATCTGAGGGAATGGAAGACTTTGTTGTTGAACCTTGCCTAGAAATTAATGAATTTGAAGAAAATGCACCGAGAGCAAGTTTTAATGGTTTGCTCAGAGATGCTCCCTCTGGGAATACTTCCGTCGTCAACGCCTTATCTCAGCAATTAATTTATCAAATCAATCTCATTGTCCCAGATGCTTTAGTCAGTTTTGACGATCTAGATGTCAAGTTGGGAGATGCGGCATATCCTTTCGTACCGCCCACAGCTAAACAGGCACTGCAAAAGGCTATTCAAAACCGTGGCAAGCGGCTTGTTGTTAATTCAGCCTATCGAACTCTTGCTCAGCAAATGCTGTTATTTAAGTGGCTCAATGGTAGAAGCCCTGTAGCTAGACCAGGTGAAAGTAATCACCAGAGTGGCTTGGCGCTTGATATCGAAGATCGAGAAGGTTGGTTACCCTTTCTAAAAGGTAGCGGTTGGCAGCCTCTAGCGGGAGACCCGCCACACATTGATTATCAAGGTGCAGGTGCTAAAGACCTGCGCGAGGCAACAATAAAAGCCTTCCAACAACTCTGGAACAAAAATCATCCAGAAGAACAGATTAAGGTTGATGGTCAGTGGGGACCAAAAACTGAGTCTTGCTTAAATCGATCGCCTGCAATGGGTTTTGAGAAAGCACCGTGGGACGATAAACCCAGAGCCTTACGTTTAAGCCGACCTTTGATGGAAGGTTCTGACGTGCGTAAACTTCAGCAGAAGTTGAAGGATGCAGGTTTTGCCATCTCAGTAGCGGATGGTGTATTTGGACCTGAAACAGGCAGGGCGGTTAAGGAGTTCCAACAGAGGAATAGTCTAGTTGCTGATGGGGTTGTGGGAGCGAAAACCCGTGAACTAATGGCTTGAAACCTTGTACAAAGAGTAAACTAGAACTTGAACTAAAAAATTTGTGGCTGGATTAGAGTTTGTTCTAGTATTTAGGTTACACTGCCAAAACATTACTAATCCAGCCGTTTTATCTTTTTAATCATTGTCACGAAGGTATTAGATATGGCTGACGAAATTGTTCAAACACCAAATTTATACGCTCTATTAATCGGAATTGACTCGTATATGCCAAACATATTACCAGATGGTAGTCGGTACAAAAGTCTTGGTGGGTGTGTACGAGATATTAATCATGTAGAAGCTTTCTTAATTGATGAGCGTCAAGTTCCAAAAGAACGGATTTGGAAACTGACAGCTTCAATTAGCAACCCAAAGGAACCTAGTAAGCCACTAGAATCACCGGAAAAACTACCAACTCGTCAGAATATGATCGATGCTTTCAGAAAGCTGAAAGAAGAGGCTCCAAAAGGTTCGCAGGTATATATTCACTATTCAGGTCACGGTGGACGGGCAAAGACTGTTTTCCCATCTATTAAAGGTGAGGATGGCATTGATGAGGGGTTGGTTCCTACAGATATTGGGACTTCAGAAGGACAGTATCTCCGCGATCTCGACCTGAGACAATTGTTAAAGGAATTGGTAGATAAAGGACTAATAGTTACGGTGGTATTAGATTGCTGTCATTCTGGGGGCGCAACGCGAGGGGATGTAGAAATTCGAGGAGGAGAAGGAATTGATGATAAACCTCTGCAACCAGGGCAAGAACTGGTAGCACCTGTAGAAACGTTAGCAGAAACTTGGCGATCGGTTACTGAAGAAACGCCTCGTGGATTAAAACCATCTGGACTACGTGCAGCTAGAGATTACGTGCTGCTAGCAGCCTGTCGTGAGAATGAGTTTGCTTACGAGTATGCTTTCAATCGGGAGACTAAAGAACGAAACGGGGCGCTTACCTATTGGTTGTTAGATACTTTAAGACAACAAAACCCCGGACAAACTTATAACGATTTGTTCGAGCGCATCAATGCCAAAATCCACAGTCAATTTCCACAACAAACTCCCATCTCAATGGGTGAGGTAAATCGGACTATTTTTGGCGATGAATTTGCTGAAATTGTCCATGCCGTTCCAGTTTTGAAGGTTGAGAAAGATACAGAAACAGGTGAAATGCAAGCTAAGTTAGGCGTAGGACAGGTAAATGGTGTTGCTAAAGGAGCAGAATTTGCTATCTATCCTCGTACCGTAACTGATTTAAAAAATAAAGAAAATCGGACGGCTATAGCGACAATTATTCAAAGGGGAGCAACAGAATCTCTGTGTCAGCTTAAACCAATTGAGGGTCAAGAGCTTAAAATTGAAGATGGAGATCGAGCAGTTTTAGTTTCTCCTTCAATTAATCTTGTTCGCAAAGTTTCGCTCGTTGACCAAGAAGCAGCAAAAGATGCTTTTAAGGCAATCAAAGAAGCTCTTCCTGGCAATGGTTGGGTGGAACTAGCAGAAGAAAAAGTAACAGAAGATGATGATGAGGGAGTTGCTTATCAACTAGCTGTAAATGACAAGGGAGAATATGAGATTTGCGATCGCGCTGGACATCCATATAAAAACATTGCTCCTGTAAAAATAAGTGACCCCGATGCTGCTGCAACAATCGTGAAACGATTAGTTCATTTAACGAAATACCATGCTACAGCAGAATTAGATAACAGGGATAAAGGTTCACCCTTAGCAGGAAAGCTAATTCTTGAGTGGCTAGGAACATCAGACAGTTTTGAGTTAGGAGATGATATTCCACCTAAATCTCAGTTAAATCCAATTCCCGATCCGAGCAACCCAACTGTAAAGAAAGGTGAATATGTATTCCTATCAATTCAAAATACTTCCTTTCAAGATCTCAATGTTGCTGTTCTAGATATCGCTTCTGATTGGTCAGTGGAACAAATTTACCCAGGTAAAGGCGAAAACTTTATCACAATTGAGGCAGGGAAAAAAGAAGTTATACCAATTCCAGCTACTTCAGGGGGTGAAGATAATGTGAAAGTTTTTGCGACAGTTGACCAAGCAAACTTTCGTTGGTTAGAACTACCCTCACTTGATGAAGAAATCAAACCCAAAGGAATAAATCGTTCTGGGAATCCGTTAGATGCTCTTTTAGCGGCAATTGATGAGGAGCAACCGCCAACTAGAAAGTTATCTGTAGCTGCATCTCCTAGCCGTGAGTGGACAACAAAACAGATTAACCTGACCGTCACTGAATAATCAAACAATATCTCAATCTTGTTAGTTATTCTAGCAAGGGTAATGGGTTAATCCTGAAGGGCTCTTTCGGGTTAATGGGGAAAAATGTTCATTTGTGTTACAAACTAGGGAAACGGTGCGTTAGGCACGGGAACTTATTTATGGATTGAAATGCCGAATTTATCGCCCGTGCCTAACACACCCTACATTTAAATAAGATTTTGTTATCACCATAAATCCGGGAGAGCCTCTGAAGTTGTAGTAGAAAGACAAATAATCACCCGCGTAACTATTATGAAAATCCTACTTTTGTCTGCAAATCCATACGAAGACCTCAACCTTAGTGATGAGGTCAGAGAAATAAGGAATGCACTTGAAGAATCGAAGGATAAAGGAAAGTTTGAAGTGATAGATAAGGTATCAGCGCCTGTTGATGAGTTATCACGTATATTGATAGAAAATAAACCACAAATTGTCCATTTTTGCGGACATGGCAATGGTGAAGCTTTAATCTTTGAGAGCGATAAGAGAGAAGAAGAAGTTGAAACATCAATTTTAACCGAGTTGTTTCGATCAGAGCAATCTATTCAATGTGTTGTACTGAATGCTTGCTATTCCGAGAGACAAGCCCAAGAACTTATTAATCACGTTGATTATGTAATTGGCATGAAAGGAGAAATTCTGGATGATGCCGCGATCGCATTTTCTAAGGGTTTCTATGAATGGTTAGGGTATGGAAAAGAGATTGAAAAGTGCTATCAGCATGGCTGCCTTATGATTCGCCTTAAATTAAATAAACTAAAAACAGCAGAAAAAGAAAAACTAACACGAAAATTGGGTATCGCAACTACTTCTGATAACACTGCCATTTTTGAACATCTAAAGCCTATTATGGTCAGACGTACATTATCTCCTGACTCTCCTCCGGAAACACCACATACTGTTGCTGAAGGTAGTGAAGAACTTCCTGATTTTTTAAATCATCTTTTAGAAGATTATTTTAATAAATCAGAGTTGAAGTGGAGCCTTTGTTTTACAGGCGAAGATGAATCAGACAAACTTGGAGATCTATTAAAGGAATTAAGACATAGCTTTTCTCCCACAGGCGAGGGCAAACAAGTTCCATCTGGTTTTTCCTACTGGGGAATTGTTTCAACCCTGGCTTGGGAAAGTACTTGTAGAGATCCACTTTACCCAGTTATGAGGGATGGCACCAGTTCCTTTGAGAAACGCTGGAAAGATATTTGTAATGAAGAATTTACAAGACAAAAATATCATTATGTAAGCTTAGGAGTAGGAACAGGGAAGAAAGATAATGAAATTTTGAAATGCTTGCGTAGTAACCATAATATACGTTATTTTCCTGTTGATATGAGCTCAACAATGTTAAGACTAGGAGTTAAGAACGCAACTAAAAATATTGCACTAAAAGGTAGTGATGTACTACCGATTCAAATTGACTTTTCAATTGAAAGTAATGTTATTGAGTTACGGAAGTTACTCGATAGAATTGACAATGACGACCCCATTTTATTTTCTCTTCTTGGAAATACATTAGCTAATTTTCCAGATGATATAGAACTACTTCAAACTATCTCAAAACTGATGCGTACTGGTGACAAACTTCTCCTAGAAGTGGCGACTACTGAATCAAATCTACCAGCAGCAGCAGAGGCAGCGGCTAAAGAGTATGCAAATACTTTGTCGTTTAAAGAATTTGTTACAAGTACATTGCTTCAGTACACAAATATGAATATTGATTTTGCCAATCTTGTTTTTGAGCACTCTGTAGAGCCATGTAAATTTGAAGACTCTGAAAAAGCACTTTATATCAACGTTTTATATCGTAACTTAAGTCAAGAAACTATTTCTATAATGTTGCCAGATTGGGGGGAACCAGTAAAATTTGAACCAAGGGATACTATTCGTCTATTAACAACACGAAAATATGGTGCCAAGGGTCTGGATGAAATCATTTTTGGAAGTAAATTAAAGAAGATTAATAGTTCAAAAAAATTATTCCAAAACCGTAATAACAAATACGGTTTTGGAATGGACTTAATTTTATTAAGTAAATAACATACTTAATGCTCACATTTCGCAAAAACAACTTAGATTGTTGATTATAATTTGGCAAATATTTAGCAATAAATATTTGCTAAATATTTAGGCATAGAAAAAAACTCGGTGGTGGTTATATGTTTTTTCACGGGATGCTGTTAGAGCCTTTTGCTTAAATAAAATTATATTAAACTAATTTAATAAGTTTAAGAACATTTGGCAAATTTGTTTAAGATAATTTACTTTTACCGATGAATTAGAAGATAGTCGTTACTTGAGATGTGAATCTGGCAATTGTCAATTCTCCAGGATTTACAACGCTCGCTTTGACAACTATGACTGTGTAACTAAAGATAATAGAAAAGAAAAAGTGGATCGCTATAAAGAAGTTGTCTCATTAGCTAATCAAGCAAACCTCGCGCTAGCCGATCGCAACTATCAAGATGCGCTTGAAGCTTATACCAATGCCTTGAAAATCGCTGAAGAAATGGAGCGATCGCGTCTTGTTGCCGTTCTCCTCAATCGCATGGGACAAGTCTTGCAAGTGCAAGGAAAAATTCAAGATTCAGTAATTGCTTATGAATCAGCCCTTCGTGCCTTAGAGCAAGACACAATCTTTAATTTGGAAGACGTTGTGAATCAGCTGAGTCAAGTCGGCAAAGGTTACGCTGTCAGCGATCCTGAACCCGTTCCCGATCTCTACAGTGCAAAAGTAGCCCAAACGCTTGAATTTGATGAAAATGACCAAACGCTGGCGGTCAAACTTTGGCTGAACATCGGTAATGCTTATTTACAACAACCCCAGGAAAAACCCGCATTGAATGCTTACGAGCAAGCACTAAAACATCCTCAGATTAATACGAATCCAGTCCTGAAGGCTTATGCGATCGCCAACATTGGGGAAATTTATCGCCGACAGGGCAAAATAGACGATGCCGAAGTTCAATTAAATCAAGCTCTAGCGCTTTTCGAGCAATATGCCGACCCGTTGGAGAAACGACGTGCGATCGCTCTATTAGCCAGTATTGCGCGGGATCGAGGTCAGATTGATAAGGCGATCGAACTCTATCAACAGGCATTAGCGCTCTACGAGAAAGCAAGCGATAAGCTCGGTATGGCGAGAGCCTATGCCAGTTTAGCTAGTCTTCACCTGATGCAAAAGCAGTTTACCGATGCACAACATAATTATCAACGAGCAATAGATTTAGCGGAAGCTGAAAACGATAGCGATACATTATGGCACGCTTATTGGGGATTAGGTTGCTGTCAGCACGTTGCTGGAGAGTTGAGTGAGGCGATCGACTCGTTTAATAAGAGTTTGAAGTTAATTAATTTCCGTCAGGAAGACCTCCGCACAGATGAGGGAAAGGTAGCGTTTCTGGAAAACGTGCAAGATGTTTTTGAGAAGCTGTTAACGGTGCATTTGGAACTGGCACAGACTGGCACTCAGGATTACAAAGCTGCTTTGGACGTAGCAGAAAAGGCACGAGGACAGGCGTTGCAAGATTTGATGTCAGGTCGAGCGCGTCAGCGTCCTAGCTTCATCGATACTCAAGCTGGATCGGATACTCAATCCCATCAGTTCGATGTCCGCCAATCTGCACCAGCTACGCAATCCAACTCATCGAAAGGAGTAGGAATAGTTCCGAAAGCTGAGGCAGATCGGCAATTATTACCATTAGCGAGATTGGTTTTCTATGTACTTTCCGATCGCACGGCAATCTTTGCAGTAACGCCGGATGGAAGAGTACGGGGTCACGTTGTTCCATTGGGAGAAGATGCGATCGCCGATCGGGTTACTCATCTACGCAGAGCACTCAACGTAGATGAAGTAAATCGTGGGCTTCGTAAGTTAGGTTCAGTTCCACCAGCCAAACCAGGTAGCACGCCAGTCAAATTAGAGACACTTCTCCAAGACCTGTACGCAAAACTCATTGCCCCAGTAGCGGATGTGTTGCCAACCGATGGAACACCTATAGTAATTGAACCTCATTGCTCGTTGTGGCTAGCACCTTTTGCTGCACTTCAGCTTCCAGATGGCACTTGGATGGGCGATCGCTGGTCTCTTATCTATGCTGCCTCTGCCTATACACTAAATGAAATTCGCCGAGAACCTTGCTACACTCCACTTGCTAACTCAAAAATCTTGGCTGTCGGTAATCCGATTATGCCGATGGTTCCCGATCGTGATGGAGTTAAGATTGAACTGCAACCCTTGCCTGGAGCTGAAGCAGAAGTTAAGTCAATCGTCGAACTCTTTTCCCAACAGCAATACACGCTCCTGATTGGTCAAAAAGCGACTGAAGCCAACGTCAAACAACTGGCTCAAAGCCATAACATCGTGCATCTGGCAACGCATGGAATTGCTTATGGTAGCGATCCTCTAGCTTCTCTTGTCGCCTTTTCACCAACAGACCATGAAAATGGACTATTGACTGCACAAGAGGTGATTGAGTCGTCATCGCTTCCAGCCGATTTAGTAGTATTAAGTGCTTGTCAAACCGGGTTGGGGCGCATTACTGGTGAGGGAATGCTGGGATTGAGTCGAGCCTTCTTGGTTGCTGGAGCGCGGACAGTTGTAGTGAGTCAGTGGAGTGTGAGTGACGATGCAACAATGGAACTCATGGTTGCCTTCTACAAGAACTATCTTCAGCACGTTAACAAGGCAATCGCGTTGCAGAAGGCGATGCAAACTGTGCGATCGCAGTCTGAGTATAGCCATCCTCGCTACTGGGCAGCCTTTGTTGTTGTGGGAGCAGAAGAATAGGCTTTTAGCTGGGTTAGCTTAGAAGCTATGCTGAAACTCTATATATAAAAGAGTAATTTAAATTACTACTAGTGCATTCATCTCCATGAAGATTCTAATTTTGGCATCCAATCCCCGAAAAGACCTTAACCTCGATCGCGAAATTCGGGACTTAAAACGAGCGATCGAGAATTCGCGCCATCGAGAAGAGTTTGAGGTGGTGGATGAGTTGGCGGTGCGGGTTGGAGATTTGCAAGAACTGCTGCACAAGCATCAACCGCAGATTGTCCATTTCTGCGGGCATGGAAGTGGGGGGCAAGGTTTGGTGTTTGAAAGCGATATGGGACGAGAGCATTGGGTAAGTACCGATGCTCTGTCCAACCTATTCCGGCTGTTCTCTAGCAGTGTTGAATGCGTGTTACTGAATGCTTGTTACTCAGAGGAGCAAGCAGGTGCCATTGTCGATCACATCAACTATGTAATTGGTATGAATCAGGAAATTCGAGATGATGCGGCGATCGCCTTCTCCAAAGGATTTTACCGTGCCTTGGGGTATGCCTGTTCGATTGAGCTGGCCTATGAGTTTGGCTGTAATGCAATTCAGCTAGAGATTTCCGGGAGTTCATTAGTGCGCTCAGCAGTATCCGAAGCCGAACGCAAACTGGGAGTGGCGAATATGGTGGCCAAAACTCTGATTCCAGAACATTTAAAGCCAATTCTCAAAACGAAACCGAGTATCATCAACAATAATCAAACGCTATCTCAAGAAAAGCGAGCTGAGATTCAACTGGATATCGACAAATCACTTGCGGCAGGCTCGAAAGTAGAGCTTTGCCGCGATCGCAATATTAATTTTGTCTTAACTCAAACCCTCTCTGATGCCAAAGGTACCATTTGGTGTTGTGCTATCAGTCCAAATGGGCAACTAGTTGCAGCTAGTAGCGGCCCCATTCCCGGAGGTTTGCAAATAGGATGGATGACAGTTCCTACTGTAAGTGATAATACAATCAGAATTTGGAATATTGAAAGCGGAAAATTAATTCATTCTATTAGTGGATACGGGAAAGATTTTCCTTCTTTAGCTTTCGGTTCTAGCGCCGATTATCAGATTCTGGCAGGTGGTAGCGGTGACAATACTATCAAATTTTGGGATGTTAAGACCTGGCGTGAATTGCTTACTCTAGTAGGACATTCAGAGTGGGTTGATGTTGTTGCATTTGCTCCCAATGGAACGATTCTTGCAAGTGGCAGTAATGATGGAACAATTAAGATATGGGATGTTCAAACTGGTTATGAATTAGTGACATTACCCGAACATCAAGGTTTAGTAGATAGCATTGCTTTCAGCCCTGATGGAGCAATTTTAGCAAGCTGTAGTGGTGATAAAATTACGCTATGGGATGTCCAAAAATCGCGCTTACTTCATACTTTTTCTGGACATACTGGTTCAGTCAGATCAGTTGCATTTAGCCCTAGCAGTCAGATATTAGCAAGTGGTAGTAACGACAAAACAATAAAGCTGTGGCATTTGGAAACCAAGCAGGAACTACATACTCTCTATGGTCATTCAAAAGAAGTGCAGTCGGTTGCGTTTATGCCCAACAGTAATATTTTAGCAAGTGGTAGCTGGGATAATACTATTAGAATATGGAGCGTTGATTCTGGAAGATGTCTAAATACTCTTTTCGGACATAATAATGTAATTTACTCTGTTGTATTCAGCTCAGATGGACAGATTCTGGTAAGCGGTAGTGCAGACACAACTGTCAAAATTTGGAAGCACCGATAATACCGTGGCGAGGTTTAGCAATGGCATAGGATAACAATAAAACCAATTTCACTCCGTTCTATTGCAATCGATCGCCATTAACGCTGCTGAACTGTAACAAATGAAAATGGTTGAACCAGAGTTATGAAGAAAATTTTAATTTTAGCAGCCAATCCGCAAGGAACTTCACGCTTACGCTTAGACAGGGAAGTGCGGGCAATAGATGAGAGATTACGGGGATTGCTTGTTATGCTGAGGTGCAGGCGGATGCGATCGTTGAGCACATTAACTATGTGATTGGGATGCGTCAAGAGATTCGGGATGATTTGGCGATCGCTTTTTCTGTAGGCTGGTTCGCAAACTGAAATTGTCATTGCTGTAATTCTGGTTAAGGCAGTTGCAATTGCGGGTTCGGCAGCCGGGTTCGCTTTAGGAGCAATTGCAGTTGCGACTGTAATAACCATCGCTGGTATGTTTTTGGTCGGATTCATTGCAACTGGAACTGTTATTGGAGCAGTAATGGGTGTTCTGGCTGGAGTTAGTCCTATTTATAAAGCAACAGTTTGGGACTGGACTCTAACGATTACCATCACTATCGTCTTGCAAGTGTTAAGCAATTACGTTGGCTTACAGGCGATCGCTGGCAATGAAAAATACTCGCTCATTCGGGCTATTGCCGTCAACCTGGCTACAAGCAAAGGAACAAGTTTTAGAGAAGCAGACTTAACGGATACTAACTTCACTCAAGCCATTCTTAAAAACACTGACTTCAGAAAAGCAAGGCTCACACGAGTCTGCTGGTTTCAAGCAAAGCAGCTTGAGCAAGCTCGAATTGAAGGAACATATTTGGAAATACCTCAAGTCAGATTGTTGGTAGTTCTAAAGAATGGTCAAGATAGAAGTTTTGACTATCTAAACCTGCGGGGTCTCAATCTACAAGGTGCGAACTTAGCAGGCGCTAGTTTCATTGGTGCAGATCTGAGCGAAACAACGCTGAGAGACACAAATTTATCGAGAGCTAAGCTCGTTCAGACACAACTATACCGTAGCGATCTAACCTATGCGTGTCTGACCGGAGCTTATATCCAAAATTGGGCAATCTCAACAGATACTTCGTTTGATGCGGTGAAATGTGATTTCATCTATATGCAACTACCAACGAGAGACGATCCCGATCCCTGTCGAAAACCCGATAATAAGAACGAGAATTTCAAAGCAGGAGATTTTGCTGACTTCATTGCTCCTATTATCAAAACTCTCAATCTCTACCATCGTCAAAACGTTGACCCCCGTCGCATCGTCGGAGTCTTCAGAACCCTGGATCTGTATCACCATGAAAGCATCGATCCAAGTGTTGCAGCGATCGCTCTCAAACAATTAGCCGAACAATACCCTGAAGCAGGACTAAAGGTTGTGGCATTAGAGGGGCGAGGTGAAGAAAAGATTCGGTTCCAAGCAAGAGTCACAGGGGACACCGATCGCTCCAGACTCAGTGCTGAGTATTTTGAGAAATACCAGGAGATTGGCTCTTTGTCTTATGGTGACCTGCAATCTCTGCTAGCTGCGATGGCAGAAAAAGATGAACGAATCCGCAGTCTGGAAAATATGGTAATGACTGCGATGAAAAGCGACAAATTTTATGTAGAAACTTATTACGCTTTTGGTGACAGTAACGACGAAGACCAAACTGTTAAAAAAATTCTGATTCTCACCGCTAATCCTCAAAATATAGATAAACGTCGTTTAGATGCAGAAGTTCGTGAAATTCAAACGGGTTTAGAGCGAGCAAAAAAACGAGATCGATTTGAAATCATCTCGAAATGGGCTGTACGCCCTGACGATCTCCGACGTGCTTTACTGGATTATGAGCCACAAATTGTTCACTTCTCTGGCTATGGGGCAGCTACCGAGGGACTAGCTCTAGAGAACGAGTTAGGGCAGATGCAGATGTTTATATAACTCAATTTTAGATTACAAAAATTTACAATTATGGCAGTAACCTTTCGCAATCTAGCAGTTGTTATTGGCATCAATACCTACCGACCTGAAAACGGTATTAAGCCACTTGGTACAGCCGTTAACGATGCTAGAGCGATCGCTCAACTCCTCAAAGACGAATATAAGTATTCCCAAATTTGGGAGTTATATGACGAGCAGGCAACCTATGAGGCGATTAAAACACTGCTGAATGAGACCTTGCCCAAGGAAGTAAGAAAGAGCGATCGCCTGCTGTTTTATTTTGCTGGGCATGGCATAACTCGCAAAGGAAAAGATGGTAGCCCAGCCGGATATCTCATTCCCCAGAATGCTAAAGTCAATCTCCAGAATGCTGAAAATGACCAATCCGAAAACTTTCTGCCCATGCAGGAGCTTTATGATGCTTTTAAAACCATCAACTGTCATCATTTACTCGTAATTTTAGATTGTTGCTATGCGGGAATGTTTCGTTGGGCTACCCGCAAGCTAGGCTCTGCTTACGAACGCATTCACCAAGAACATTATGCTCGCTTCATCCGTTATCCTGCTTGGCAAGTGATAGCATCTGCTGCCCACGATCAAGAAGCATTAGATTTAGTGACAGATGAACGGGGAGCCGTCCCAGGCACAAATCATTCTCCCTTTGCCTTAGCATTACTCGAAGGATTAGGGCATACAGATGAAAAACTCAATGCCGACTTAACTGGAGATGGAGTTATTACTACACCGGAACTCTATTTTTATGTAGATAAAGAGGTTAACCGGAGTACAGGTGAACGGCAAACCCCAGGCTTTTGGTCATTACGGCATGAATTTGATCGAGGCGAGTTTATTTTCGTTAAACCAGGATTTGACCCGAAAAAGAATCTCACTCCTGCACCACCTCTAAATGCTAGTAATAATCCCTATCGTGGGTTAGAGTCGTTTGAAGAAAGGCACGCCCGCTTCTTTTTTGGTCGTACAGCACTGGTGGAGGAACTGAGCGATCGCCTTTCCAAGCCCGGTCGTTCTCTCACCATTGTTTTAGGGGTTTCAGGTTCGGGTAAATCCAGTCTAGTCAAAGCGGGACTAATTCCTTACTTACGAAACAAGCAGGAAAAAGATCCACAAGCACAAAAGTGGTACATTCTCGATCCTATGCGTCCTAGTGAGTCTCCCTTCACAGCTTTGGCACGGGTAATCTTACCGCTTGAAGATGCTAACTTGCTATCCCAACTCAACCAAATTAAAGGTATTGATGAGGTATTTAAACCAAAGATAGAATTAAAGCAAAACAGCGATCTCTCTCAGGAAGCTCAACAGAACCAGAGTAATTCAGAAAAAACAGACGCAGCTTTTCCGAAATTAGCAGACTCTTGGAATAACTCTACTCCAGAAGCAAAACTATTGTTGATTGTGGATTATTTCAATCAACTGCAAGAAATATGTCCTTCTGAAGAATTAACTAATTTAGAAAATACCATTCAAAAAAGGGTAGCTAGGTTAGCTAGTGATTTACAAAAAGACCCTCGCTATTTAACTCAGGTAATTGCAAGCTGGAGTCAAATTAATCCTAATATCAAGCTGCTACTGATAATTGACCAGTTTGAAGAATTGATTACGATGGCTCAAGAACATCAAGGAAAAAGTGATTCTGACCAGAAGGAGTGGCAGCAATTCCTATCCATGCTCACAATTACTTTAGCAAGCCATCGTCATCGATTGCATATCGTGGCAACACTGCGATCTGATTTTGAACCGCGATTTTTGGATTCGCCATTGAAGGCACATTGGAGAAAGGGACGGTTTCCAGTTCGAGCGATGAATTCCGATGAGTTACGAGAGGCGATCGAACAGCCTGCACGGAAACAAGCCCTATACTTTGAACCACCGGATTTAGTGGGAAGACTCATTGATGAAGTGGGACAGATGCCAGGAGCCTTGCCATTGCTCTCATTTACTCTCAGTGAACTCTACATCAAACTGATTAAGCGGTGGATAGATCCAAACAGTAGCGATCGCGCTTTGCGAATCGAAGACTATAACGAACTCGGCGGAGTGGCAGGAGCGTTAACCCGTCGGGCAACAGAGGAGTATGACAATCTCGTTAGAGAGTTTGGCGAAGCGTTGGGCAAGGCACACCAAGCCACGATGCAACGGGTGATGCTGCGAATGGTGGCGATCGAGGGGGGAGGAGTTGCACGACGACGCGTGCCAGAGTCTGAACTGGTGTATCCCGATTCGGAAGAGAACAAGCGTGTGACACAGGTGGGCGTTCGGCTGGTCAAAGCTCGTTTGCTGGTGAAGGGACAGGAGACAGGAGAACCCTACGTCGAACCTGCCCACGATTTCCTAGTACGCGGCTGGGACAAACTTCAGGAATGGATCAAGCAGAGCCAGGGGGATTTGGCACTGCAACAACGTTTAACGCCTGCTGCTAATGATTGGTCAACAGGAAAAGGTGGTCTTTGGACTAGAGAAGTTGATCGTCTGGCTTGGTTAGAAAAAGTACTTGAATCGCCTAATAATAACTGGCTCAACAAACTAGAAACAGAATTTGTAAAACAAAGCAAGAAACAACGACTCGATGAACTGAAAGAAGCTGAAGAGCGACGTAAGTTAGCAGTATCTCGCCAGTTAGCTGCTCAAGCCGAGCTGGCACGAAATCAGCTAGTTAAACTGTTACCTCGCAGTCTTCTCCTTGCTATAGAATCTATACGCCTATCTCCTTCCTTGGAAGCTGATAACACCCTGCGTAGTGGTTTAAGTTTGCTCCCGCGCCGTATCACTCAGATATCCCATCAAGTTGATGCTGTTGCCTTTAGCCCAAACGGACAATACCTGGCTATGGTAACTATAGAATCGGGGAAAACGACTGACATTAGCCAACATGAGCAATACTTACCTGTAGTAACTATAGAGTCAGGGGAAATAGAATCGGGGAAAACGACACAGGTACAAGTATATAAAGTAAATACAGGTGAACAAGTTACTACACTCAACAAATATACCAATATATCTGGAGTAGTTACCAAACAAGCTATTGCCTTCAGTCCACCAGATGAGAAGTACTTAGTTACAGTTACAGTCAGTTCTAATTCAGACGACATCTCCCGTCTACAGGTTTGGGAAGTAGCTACAGGTAATGAAGTTACTAACATACCTAACCTTGATGTTGCATATCATCCCTATATAAGCCAAAGCAATTTGTTCGCCAAGACTGCCTTCAGCCCTGATGGTAAATTTATAGCTACAGTATGTTTGGACGAAAACACGCAGCTAGTCAGAGTATGGGAAATAGCGACGGCTAGAGAAGAGGTTAGTATTCTACAAAAAGATAGGATAGATGCCCTTGCATTTAGTTCAAATGGAAAAGACTTGTACCTAGCTGGAACAAATTCTGAAAATCCTGCACAGATACGAATTTGGGAAGCAAAAACTAGCAAAGATGTAATTCGTATAACAGGCGGTACAAGCTACAATGAAAGCTTCGGAATCCTTGGCTTTAGTCCTGATGGAAAATACATAGCCGCATCTGCTGGGAGCATACTACAAGTATGGGATGTGTCCACTACCAGGGAAGTAGCTCGACTGTCCGAATTCAATGAAATGCGGGTGAGGGCTGTTGCTTTTAGCCCTGATGGAAAATACTTGACCACTTTAAGTGGCAATACAAAAAATTTTGAAGCATTGACCAATCCCTATATTGTGCAAGTATGGGAAGTAAATTCTGGTAAAGAAATAGCTCGTGTGCCTCATCATAGTTTCTGCGAAAGAAATTTGGCTTGTAGCTCGCATGGGAGATATTTAGCTACAGGTAATACAGAAGGGATACAAGTATGGGAGATAACTAGGGGTAATGATAACGCTCCGATGGCTAGTATACCATGTAGTAACTCTAGCTCTATTATTGCCTTAAGTCCTGATGGGAAATATCTTGCGACAACAAACTACAACGAAGCTAAAGCCGAAGCCGAAGGTATTGCCCCAGTCGATACTGAAGAGATACAGATTTGGGAAACTGCAACTGGTAATCAAGTAGCTAGCATACCACAAGAGATTTTGGGGCTAAATCCAGGAACTATTGCTTTGAGTTTAGATGCCAAATATATAGCTGCTGCCAATCGAGAGGAAAACACACAATTGAAAGTGTGGGAAGTGGCTACTAAAAAGCAATTAGAAAGCATACATCAAAAGGGAGAGGTGAAGGCAATAGTCTTTAGCCCGAATGGAAAATACCTAAATCTCACTGTCGTATGTACAGATTATGCAGAAGGATTAGGTAATTTTTTCCGAGTTTCGGAAAGCGCTAATAGCAAAGAATTGGTCAATATACCTAATAATACCTTTGATGATCCCCTATTCCAGAAATTTGCCTTAAATTTGGATGGAAAATATTTAGCAATATCAGGTAAAGATGTAACTACAGAACGTTCAAGATCCCTGGATTTAGTCAGGGTTTTGGAAGTGAGTACTGGTCAAGAAGTTGGGCGTATTAGTTTTGAAAACTTTTACAGAATAGATTCAATAGCTCTTAGTTCAGATGGGCAATACTTGGCAATGATAGGTGTAGAGGATACAGATGAACGTCCAATGTATATCTGGGAGGTGAAGACTGGTAGACCAAGGGTACGAATCACATCCGATTGGCACTTTGGAGATCGGCACTTTGGAAATGTTGCACTTAGTCAAAGATATCTGGCATTACAGGTTTCCGATACTGTACATATTTTTCTTTGGCGACCAGAGGATCTAACCAACGAAGCTTGCGCCCGCCTCAACCGCAATTTGACCCAGCAGGAATGGCGACAATTCTTTCCAGATGAACCTTATCGAAAGACTTGCCCCAACTTACCGTGAAAATTCGACTTTATCTGCCTGAAGCGTTATGGCAGTAATACGATGCTGGACACTGGATTATACAAGCACTCGAAAAGGAGATCGCACTCATAAATCACCAGATGCTCTGATATACACGATTAAGGACATTTCATTAGAGATCTCCAACATATAAACTAAACTGCGATCGCCAATGGTAAAATAGAGTTTTACCTTCCCCAAAATGAGTCAACTGAGAGAGTACATAGAGAAGCATCCATCA